>JAISJS010000011.1 GCA_031261385.1 Treponema sp. | reverse complement strand
GGAAACCTTGGGATGGATATGTCAACGGCAATCAGCGTATTTTTAAAGCAGATTGTTTACCATCGGGCTATTCCCTTTGTAATTTCGGAGCCAAAACCGCAGGCAGACAATGAATATACTCTCAGAAAGTCCATAGCAGCATTTGAAGCCGGAACATCCAGCGAAGCTCCCCCCGGAGAAAAGGGCATTACACTGAACGAATTTGATAAACGCATGAAATCGGCGATTGCAAGGGGCGCAGCCCAAGGATCTGCAAAAGGTGAAAGATAGCAGCCGTTACCATTTGCGCATTTTACCTGACGCTCTGTTCATAGCCTGTGCCCGTTCTTCCCTGCTGTCAAAGTGTACAGGCTGAAATTCTGCCAACTGCTCGGCGGTGAGTTTCGGGCAATCGTCATCAAAAATCTGAGGGCGCTTCTCCGCCTCTTCAAGCATTGCCAGTTCCCGAGGGGTTAACCCTGTACCAGCCTTCCGGGAAAATTTCTCTACTGTCATAGTATAACCTCTTTTCATCGGGTTCCGCAAAATAGAGGAGATATGCAAGGAGATCATAAACAAGTCTGGCAATGGAAAGCATTTAGATGATGAACTTATCGGAGAACTAGCGGACAAAATTGAGCATCTTGATGAAGGAATTTAGCAAAATCGCTTTTCATTAGTATGGGAGAAGTTGTATTTAAACTACTTCATGTAAAAATAAGGACAATTTTGTACTTTCGTTCGTGTTTTCGTGTGGTTCGTGGTTTCTTCTCTTTGAATTTCACGTTCATGCGTCTGTCATGAGCCCCGCATTGACCCTTCTCCCCCAAACACACATACTATGCAAAAGGAGACCCGGTATGCAGGGTAAAACCGCAGGTTTGCTATGTGCGTTTCTCTTGGGGCTCTTGCTTATGCCTGTTTCCGGTCTTTTTGCGCGGGAAGTGGAAATCACCGTACAGGATGCGGATATCGGAGTACCTCTTGAGGGGGCGCTTGTCCGCTCCTGGGACGGCGGGCAGTACACAAGTGATACGGCGGGGCGGATTACGCTGCCGGTTCCCGATGATCTTGCCGTGCAGGTTGATGTTGCGTATCCGGGTTACGAAAGCTTCCGCCTTTCTATCACTCCGGGCCGGAACCGTTTTGCGGTTGATCTCCGCCTGCGGGGGGTGATGGAAAACAGAGAGCTGGTTATTGAAGGCGAACGGGAAGGGAACAAAGAGACTGCGCCGGGAAAATGGATAGCGGGGGAGGAGCTTTCGCGGACTGCCGAATCGGGTCTTGTTGAAGATGTGATGACTTCGGTCGGCCTCCTCCCCGGCGTCGGCTATGCGGGCTTCTTCGATGCCATGCCGAGCATACGCGGCGGCGAGCCCGGAGACTTAACCGCAGTGGTGGACGGCTACTACATCGAAGATCCGTATCACTGGGGCGGGGCGTATTCGATCTTCGATCCAAGGATGACCGAAAGCGCCCGGCTTTCCCACGGAGTTTTTTCCGCCCGCTACGGCAGTACCATTTCCGCCCTGCTGGAAATTACCCCCAAAAAGTCCGGCAGTATTACCGAACTGGATCTTGGCGTTTCAACTAACGCCATCGACCTCAATGTATCCTTTCCGTTTTTTGGGAAAGGGGGGAGTACGCCGCAGGGCGGTGTATCGATCATGGGCAAGGCGACCTGGTGGCAGCCCTTTATCGAATTGGCCCATTTCTTTATGCCGATTTCCCGAAACGTCAAGCAGGCGCCCTGGATTGCAAGCGGGGCGGTAAACGCCAATTACCGTATCAGCTCAAACCTGGAATGGACACTGAGCGGATTTTACGGCGCAGACGGCATTGGTTTTTCATACTCAAACGATATTGATGAAATTGCCGATGACGGCGCTTCCGCACGTGGCGTTTCTGCTCTGAGCCATTTTTTTGATCACAACGTTGGGTTTCTCACCACAGGCCTTACCATCAATCCGTTGAATGACATGGTGGTTAAGGTCAGAGCGGGCGGCGGCGTAAGCGGGACTAATGTGAATATCGACATGGAGGATGATCTTTCGATTCGGTATTCAGATAGTTTTTTATCTGATCATTCAGGCGAGCTTGGGGGAAAGACCGGTTACGAAATCGAACAGGATGAAACACACCGCCGGAAAGATACCACCGTTCACGCACAGGCCGGCGCCGATATGGATTGGGATCTCGGCGGCGGTTTTTTGATTGCTGTCGGGGCGCACGAACGGTGGTCGTTCTGGTCTTTTGATCAAACAGATGAGGCGCCCCGTATATGGTTTGATGGAACTGATTTTCTTTTGGAGTATGAAACGGTCACTGCGGATGTGTACAACAATGCTTTTTTCACCGGCGCGTATACTGTTACCGAATATGTTTCGCCTAACCGGGCCATTGCTGCCGAACTTGGGCTGCGCCTCGATCACCTTGCCCTTATTGGGGAAGATTTTTCCGTGCAGGCCAGGCCGGACCTGAACCCCCGGCTCAACGTTGATTTCGGACTCCTTAAAAATAAAGGTATTCTGGATTCCCTTACCCTTACCATTGGAACAGGCATGTTTTCATCAACCGACAAAACGTTACGCTATTTGGAAAAGCAGTACGCCCGGGCAGACGGCTTTGAAATGAAAAATTCCCGTTCCTGGACCAGCCTCGCCGCTCTCAGTATGGAATTTTCACCGGGGTATTTTTTCAGCGTGGAAGGGTACTACAAACTCGTGTACGATCGCACGTACATCAATATTGAAAATACCGCCGCCGCTATCCCGGTCTACCTGTCCGACGGGAAGGGGCGTATCTGGGGGATCGATGTGCTGCTGCTTAAAAAAGAAAACCGTTATTGGGACGGTCGAATTTCTTATTCTTTTAACAGCGCCCTCTATCAGGACCCGGCAGGCAGCGGCGATACCGGAAACGATTGGTACTATCCTTCGTTTCACCGTTTTCACACGGTACATTTGGCGTTGAATATTAAACCGGCGCCTGCTTTTCATATTGCCATCCGCTATGGTTTTACGAGCGGCAAACCGGAAGCGCTGTTGGGCGGCATCACCGCAATTCCGGTAGAGCGGGATGACGGGACGGGTAACCCGGAAATTATTTATCAGTACCGGCGCACCGAGCGTTATCCAAATGCAGACAACACCGAACGGACCGCTTTTTCTATGCCGCTGGATCTCAAGTTTTCCTGGTATCTGTTTGACCGCAGGGGAAGGGTCCGGACTGAAATCTACTTTGGTGTGGATAATATTCTGGCCCTCATGCTCCCCTCGACCAAGACCACGATGGCCAACCGTTATACCGGAGCGGAAGAGGAAACCGGCGGCATGGCGGTGATGACCCAGCTGGCAATGCCGATGCCCTCCTTTGGGGTAAAATGGAGCTACTGAGAAAAACAACACGGAAGGCGTTGACGATATTGCTGCAAGGGCCGATAATTAAATTACCATGACAGTGCTTCCCCGTCTAATCGCTGTTCTCGAAATTGGGTCTACCGGAATCAGGCTTCTGGTGGCGGAGATCCAGGATGACGGGCAGTGGCGGACCATGGACCGGGCGGGGAGGCCCGTTGCCCTGGGGCGGGATGTGTTTACTTCCGGGGAAGTTTCGCGGGAGTCCTTTCTGGAATGTCTTCAGGTGCTCATGAGTTTTCGGGAACTGCTTTCCGGCTGGGGCATTCATGATGCGGATATCCATGTGATTGCCACAAGCGCCCTGCGGGTTGCCCGTAACCGTGATATTTTTGTGGACCGGGTCCGGCAGGAGACAGGATTTAATCTTGTCATCATCGAGGGAATCGAAGAAAATCGCCTTATGTATCTGGCGGTGCGTTTTACCCTGAAGCAGGACCTGCCCCTTTTTCAGAAGGCCAATTCGATGATTATCGATATAGGCGGCGGGTCAACGGAGATCATGCTGCTCCGCCGGGGGCAGATGGTGGCGGCCCACAGCCTCCGCCTGGGGACAATTTTAATCGATCAGCAGTCGCGGCTTGGTATTGGATCGGGCCGTTCCCTGGAACGGTATCTCAACGAAAACATCCGCAATACTTCGGGTTTTTTAAATGATGAATTGGATCTGGCCCATGTCAGAACCTTTGTCGTTGCCGGTTCCGATGCCCATATTGCGGCGGAGCACGTCGGCAAAGCGCTTAACGAAAACTGCCGCATTATCGATCGCAAAGATTTTATCGCTTTTACCGAGCAGATTCAGAGTTATGGTATCGAAGAATGTATTCAAAAACTTCACGTTCCCTACGGTGATGCCGAGGGCCTGATTCCGGGACTGCTGGTGTATAAACTTTTTCTTGAGCGGACCAATGCGGCCCAGGTGGTGGTGCCCCTGGTTTCCATACGGGAAGGCATTCTTATCGATCTTGCCCTGGGTGTGGACTCTGCCTTGCGGGAAGAATTTTTTTCGCAGATAATCGCCTCGGCGGTGAATCTGGGACGGAAGTACCATTTTGATGAAAGCCATAGCCGGCACGTGGCGAATCTTTGCATGACCCTTTTTGACGCGCTGGTCCGGGAACACGGCATGAACCGCCGTGAGCGTATGATGCTGGAAACTGCGGCAATACTCCACGATATCGGCATGTTCATCAGGGGATCGGGGCATCAGAAGCATGGTCAGTACATCGTCGTTAATTCGGAAATTTTTGGCTTGCGCCGGGATGAGCTGGACATCATCGCCAATGTGATCCGGTATCACCGCAGCGATCCGCCGTCCCCGTCCGATATCGAATACATGACCCTTCAGCGTGAGGAACGTATACTGGTGCTTAAAATGGCGTCCATACTCCGGGTTGCCGATGCGCTGGATCGGGGTCATTCACAGGGGGTAAAAAAAATCACCGTGGAACGGCGGACCGAGACCCTCGTGCTTCGTACCGAAGGGGTGCATGATCATTCTTTGGAGCTTATCGGCCTTGAGGAGAAGGCGGATCTTTTTCAGGATGTGTTCGGGTACAAGGTAATATTGAATTAAGTATTAGGAGTTAGAAATGAGGAATGATACCAATAATACTGAAAATGATGACACGCCTCACTTCTTTAACAGGGATATCTCCTGGGTTGATTTTAACGACCGGGTGCTGGAGGAGGGGTTGCGGAAGGATTTGCCTCCGCTGGAACGGTTTCGTTTTCTTTCGATCGTGTCTTCCAATTTTGATGAATTTTTTATGGTCCGTGTTGCGGCATTAAAACGGGCAATGCGCGGCGGAAGTGCCGTAACCGGTTTGAAAAACCCGGCGGATTTTTCGGGGCTGAGCCCCGCAGAGCAGCTCAAGCTTATTTCCAAAAAAGTACGTTCCATTGTCAGCCGTCAGTATGCATGCCTTCAGGATGAAATTTTTCCGGCGCTTGCCGCAGGCGGCCTCTGCCTGGTGCGTCCTGACACGTATACGAAAGCCCAGCTGGATTACCTTGAATCTTTTTTTCTGTCGCAAATTTTTCCGATCCTTACCCCCCTGCGGATCGAGGACAACAAGCCTCTGCCTTCCATCGACAGCCTCAGCCTCAACGCCGCCTTTCTTCTTTCAGCGGAGACGGACAAGGCAGGTGAAGGGGAGTGTATTGCGATGGTCCAAATCCCGCAGGTGGCGAATCGAATTATCTGGCTGCCCGGAGAGGGGACAAGTCCCTTTGCTCTTGCCGATGATATTGTGATGACCTGGGGTAAGGCCCTGTTCCCCGGCATGAAAGTTTTGGAGCGCCTGCTTTTTAAGGTAAACCGCGATGCGGATTTTTCCGTGGATGAACAGCGGGATGAAGATTTTATCGAGGCGATGGAGGAGGTTCTGGAGGGCAGGGAAAATTCATCGGCAGTCAGAATGGTGTGTTCCCCCGGAAGCCTGCGCCTGAAAGATGCGCTTGCAAAGCGGCTTGCCCTGGATGATGATGACATCTACGAAACAGACGGCCCCTTTAATCTGGGCGATCGTTTTGATCTTGCAAATGTTCAGGGCTTTGATACGCTTAAAGAAAAACCCTGGAAAATATTTCCCGTTGCCGCTTTTAACGAAGATGAATCGATCTGGGACCGGATACGGGAAGGGGATGTGATGATCCATCTGCCGTACCAGTCTTTTGATCCGGTGGTCCGTTTTTTTCAGGACGCCGCTTCCGACCCCGCCGTCATTTCGATCAAGACTGCCCTGTACCGTACCAGCGGCAACTCACCAATCATCCGCGCATTGGAACAGGCAAGTCTTGCCGGAAAACACGTAACCGCCCTTGTGGAACTCAAGGCCCGCTTTGACGAAGAGCGGAATATTTCCTGGGCGAACCGGCTGGAACGCGCCGGGGTGATTGTGATCTACGGTCTTTCCCGCCTCAAGGTTCATGCAAAAATTACCCAGGTAATCCGCCGCGAAAACGACCGGATAAAACGGTATGTGCACCTCTCCACCGGCAACTACAACGATCGCACGGCAAAATTTTACGAGGACATTTGTCTTTTTACCTGCCGGGAAGAAATCGTCTACGATGCGGGACTGCTCTTTAACATGATCACAGGCTACTCGGTGATCCAGTCCATGCGCAAGTTGGTAATTGCCCCCGCAGGTCTCAAACGCCGCCTGCTTGAACTTATTGAACGGGAAACAAAACGGTCAAGCCAAAAGTACCCCGGAAAGATCATGGCAAAGATCAACGCCCTGGTCGATGCCGATATCATCAAAGCCCTCTACCGCGCTTCACAGGCAGGAGTTAAAATTTTTCTCAGCGTCCGCGGGATATGCACCCTGGTTCCCGGTGTCAGCGGCCTTTCGGAAAACATCCGCGTGTCGGGCATCATCGATCATTATCTTGAACATTCCCGCATCTACTATTTTGCCAACGGCGGCGCCGATGAACTGTACCTCTCCAGCGCCGACTGGATGCCCCGGAATCTGGAGCGCCGCGTAGAACTGATGTTTCCCATTCAGGAAGAAAAAATACGCGCCGAACTGCTCGGCATTCTCGGCGCCTATTTCCGCGACAATTGCCAGACAAGGGTCCTTGATTCCACCGGCAAATGGAAAGCGCTTTCCCCGCCGCCCGGCGAAAAGCCTTTCCGCGTTCAAGCTCATTTCCTTGCCGTTGCCGAACGCTCCTCCGGAAGCCTTACCCTTGGCAAGAGCGAGTTCACTGTGCGTCGCAGATCGCCTGAGTGATAATATTTTTTGGGGTATATTATGGAACTTCAAATTACCCAGGAATATACCGGTCAGTTATCATGAAACCAATAAAGACCGTTCCTCTTGGTTCCTTTATGATAAAATTCATTCCGAAGAATCCTGATGATGAAGTGTTACGACTTTCGCCATTCGTCTATGCCAGCGTCTAAACATTAAGCATTTTCTTATTTATATCCAACCCTCAAGCTTTTTTGTCCTCAAGCAGTTAAAAAAATATGTGATAAACAAACAAAGTTGTCATATACAAATATAATCGTAAATATTTTTTAAATAAAATTTGATATGTATAAAAGCTGTGGTATACTATAAGTGTATTACGATTAATCGGAGGCGCTTATGAAAAAGTCTATTCGTTTATCGTGGTTTGTACTTTTTGCATTTACATCAGCTTTTCTCGTTCAACCGGGCCTGGTGATTTTAGAATTAATTTAAAGATGCTGGCAAATATATATCCCCAATAAGAAGGGAGGATGTTATGAAAAAATTAAGTAAAATCTTTATCCTGTTTGGGATGATACTTGTTTCTTGTAATTTTGATGGATTGAATTCAGGAAATAATTCGTTTTCCAAAGATGTCGAAAATACAGGTCCCGGTATTAACGATATTCAGGTGTATTTTAATGATACTACCTATATAGTAGTGGGGCCGGACGAAAGAACCATACCTTATGATGGAAATGGCATTATTAATTTATATTTTCAGATGAAGGATGATGTCGTTGGCGGGCTGCAAGGTCCCGGGCAGTTTAAGAAATATGGAACGGTTGGGCAAGTAAAAAAAGGAAAATTGTCATTCACCTTGCCTGCCGGAATACCGGATGAGTATTTAGTTGATATAATGGAGGCAAAGAATCCATTAATAGATGTGTACACTCCAATTGCGTGGTATTTAAGAAACCATATAACACCGGCGGGCTTAAGGATAGGTCTTCTTGACTTTCGGGTAATAGCTTTATTTCCAGCAGAGGGAAAATTTGAATATATCAATAGTTGTAGACATTGGGGTAAAATATTTTATGCCAACATGGATGGTGATTCGTATGACGAAATAACATCTTATAAAAAAGGATGGAATTTTCTTCTTATCCATTCGGAACCGGATTATAATACTTATGAGTATTTAACAGATATAAATGAGTTTATTGAAAAGGATGCAATGTGGAAATTAATCACATCTAAATTTCATTCCATTCCATATAACCCTTTTGCTGTTCAAGAGTAAACAGAGGAGAAGAAAATCATGAAAAAGGCAATAATAGTCATATTTGCCATTTTACTCTTTTCTTCATGTGAGCAAGTAATGAGTATTGAGGATAACACATTTGATAATTGTTGGGGTCTTACCTCAATTACAATACCATCAAGTGTAACAAATATCGGAGGGTGGGCGTTCAATATGTGTTACAATCTTGCCTCAATCTCGATACCTTCCAGTGTAACCAGTGTAGGGCCTGGCGCGTTCCGGAATTGCTTTTCTTATGACTCTCCAATTCGTGAAGAAATAAGGCAGCGCTTTGGTGAAGATGTTTTTTAGCGGGGAAATATAAACAAGGGGAAACGGGACGCCCCCATTTCCCCATTAATTTTGTACTGCCCATCAACTATGGTTCAATATACTTTTCGCGCCGCTCATTGATAATAGCCTGGGCGCCGGAGGCAAGCCAGTCGGCGATACCGGCGTCATAGACTTTGTCGAAATTGGCAGGAGTAGCGGTAATGGATTCGACGAATAAAACTGTCCCCTTATCTACCAAAGTTTGATTCAGCGGGCCGGCAACTACCAGTGGAGAAGAAGTTGTAATGACGGGATTAGGTTTTGCGTTGGTCATGGCAATATTGTAGACTTCGGAAACAAGCTCCGAAGGCCAGGGATACGCTGCAGCAATAGCCTTGATGCTTTCTTCTTCGGTACGCAGGTGAAAGCCTATCAGCGGAATAGCGTAATCAATATTTTGGGAGCTGTTCTGGATCCAGCCGCCGCCGGCGGAAGGATTAAGTTTGGGGATACCGTCAACAATGGTATGGACAATTCCTTCCGGTCCAATCTGGAGAAAATTGTAATTTTCAAATTTGGCAAGCCAGTTGAGATACCGCATTGCCGCATCGGGGTTCTTGGAGGAAGCGGGAATAAAGAAATGCAAGCCCGCGGCATCATAGGCTATTTTATGGGTGATGCCATCGGAACTGGCCATACAATCCACTGCTACCCAATTACCGTCCGGCACATTCTTTTTGAGATCCGTAAAAAGAGAATCACTTTCACGAAAAATCCGGTCCCAGTCACCGCTGAACGAGCCTACCACGCCGCTTTTGAGGAGGTTTTTATACGTATCTTCGCTGCTATACAGGGGGAAATCCTTATCAATAAGTCCTGCGTTGTACATTTTGTTAAGAAACCGGACCCCTTCTTTATAACCCGGTATCAGGAAAAAACGTTCCGCCGCCGTGTTTATCCACCGTTCCTTATCGGAGGTATTAGGATCAATATGGGATTCAAGGATGTTACCGGCGCTCCAGCGTATATCGGTAGTCATTGAGAAGGGAAGGACTTTATTTTTGCCAACATTACCGGGGTCTTTTTCTTTAAAGGCAAGCAGGGCATCAAAGTATTCCTGAGTGGTCTTTGGCAGGGGAAGTCCCAGTTTATCAAGCCAATCTTTACGGATAAA
>JAISJS010000002.1 GCA_031261385.1 Treponema sp. | reverse complement strand
AGGTGACGGCGACGCCATCCACGCCATCGGGGCCTATACCGGCTTTTTCGAGGCTTTCCCTGACCACGCCGCTTATCCATTCAGTATGCTTGCGACTGGCTATTTCCGGGACTACCCCGTTGTATGCGGCGTGAAAAGGTATCTGGGTAGCTACCACATTGGAAAGGACAATTTTCCCGTCCTCTACCACAGCGGCGGCGCATTCATCGCAGGAAGATTCGATTCCAAGAACTTTCATCGGCTTATCAGAACCCGTCATCCCACGGGGAATTGATTGCACCAGTCATCAGGCGGGAAACCGTGGTAAGGGAAAAACCCTGGGCAATCAGATCGGGGTACAGCTCTTCGAGGGTCGCCGCCAGTTCCGTCGACCAGGTATGGCCTATCATTACGGCGGAGCCCTTTTTTTCCGCCTTTGTAAGCCCGTCCTGGACATACCGGATCATGGACGCCTTTTCCTGGATATTGTCTATAAACACATCGCGCTCCCCAATTTTAATCCCCAAGCGCTCTGCTGCGGCAGGCGCCGCCGTATCGGCGGTTGTTCTTGAATCCAGGAAATATAGCCTGTTTTCGCGGCAAAATGCAAGTACGGTTTCCATCATTTCCCGGTCCATGGTAATTTTTGAGCCCTGGTGATTGTTCATCCCCGCAATGGGCCCTATTTCGGCAATATTCCGCTCCAGCACCGAGCGGATTTCGGCAGGCCCCATTCCGGTATAAATTGCCCCGGGCCCCGGATTCTGTCCGCCGATGGCTTCCATAGGCTGATGGAGAAACACTTCCTTCCCCGCAGAGCGGATCCGCCGGGCGGCCTCAGCCGAATTGGGCAGGCCGGGCAACACCGCTATGGTAAGGGGGCCGGGAAACCGTAAAAAAGGCTCCAGTTCCCGCAGATTGTTCCCCGCGTCATCAATTACAAAAACAACCGTCCCGGTACGTTTCGGGACATCCTGCCGGGGCGGTTCACGCCGGGGGGCTGCTACGGGGACAGAGCTCGGCTCGGCAGGAGCTTTGGAGGGAGCGGGGACAGAGCTCGGCTTTTCCGGGGGTTTTGCCGGAGCAGGGACGGTGACTGGCTTTGCCGCAGGGGCGGTTACGGCGGTAACATCGGGGGGAAGTACGGTTTCAGGACTTTTTGCCGCAGAATGGATGACAATAATTGCTATCGAAATAAGGGCTGAGACGGCAATCAATATGCCGGTCAGGATAACCGCCCGGATCGCATCGGAAGAATTTGCCTTTTTGCGGCGCCGGGGGGACTTTTTCCGCGCTTTCTTTACCGGTGTTGATTTTTTTTGAGACTTTGCCACACTATCCCTATCGGCAAAAAAAACGGCCCTCCTAAGAGGGCCAGGGCCGTTGTTATTAGGCCCACAGGGTCACCGGTATAAGGCGCCCTACAATGTGGACAAGCCACACTATAAATATACCCCATATCGTATTAAATTTCCAAATTTTCTGCAAAAAAAATCAAAAAATATTACATTGCTTCGTTTTTCAGTTCATCCGCATGAATACGTATCTTCTGCAGGGCTCTCATTTCAATTTGGCGGACCGTTTCGGGGGATATGCCCAGCGTATCGCCGATTTTTTTCAGGGTATAGTGCTCGCCGCCGTCCAACTGGTAACGGTACATAAGTATCCGCCGCTCACGGTCTTTAAGGCGGCTCAAAAACACCATGGTGTCGTCCTCGGAAATTTTCCGGAACAGGGCCTGTTCGGGACTGTAGGTATAATCTTCATGGAATTCAACCATCCCCGAAGATTCACTACTGCCGTTGTCCATATTCAGGGACACAAGTCCGTTGGTCATGTTGAGGATATAATTGATATCTTCAACAGAAACATCCAATTCCCTGGCGATTTCTTCGGTTCTCGGCTGATGCTGAAGGGTCTGGCACAATGTTTGATAGGAACGGTGTATTTTTCTGAGTATCTCTTCTTTCCGGTGGGGTAAGCGTATTACCCGCCGCTTATTGGTAAGATACCGGCTGATAAACTGGCGTATCCACCATCCTGCGTAGGTGGAAAACCGGACGTTTTTTAAATGATCATATCTGCCTGCAGCATGCATAAGCCCCATGTTTCCTTCCTGAATAAGGTCCAGGAATGCAATATCAGAGGCAATATAGGCCTTGGCAATTTTAACAACCAGGCGCAAATTGGCATTGATAAGCTTATTACGGGCGGCTTCATCACCCGCTTGAATCTGTTTGGATAATTCCAGTTCTTCCTCAAACGTCAGAAGGGGAAAAGACTTAATCTGGCTAAAATAGGTCTGTAAGATATCGTCCCCAGGATCGTCGTCGGTTCTCTTCATGCCACCCCCGGAAAAATCCACCAATTCTGTAATTTCACTAGCAATTTCCGTGCCAAGACCTGTGCCTTTCTTTTGAACGTTTGGTAATTCCTTTCTACATAACGATTTAGATGATTTCAGACGAAATAATTCTCTTTTTTTGATAGAAATTGTTATGATTTTTTATACATTTTTTGATGGCTTATTGTATAGAAAATATAATTTTTCTGTGATATACTCTTATTATGGACTATGGAATTACTGCCAAGGAAAAGGGCAGGGATGTACATTATTCGGTCAAATGGTCTCCCCTTGCAAAGGCGGACAGATGGACCATTAATGCTAAGGTTCCCTCGGTAGCAGGGGTTTATGAAATATACTGGATGGATGATCATGACCATCTGCGTTTATTTATGGTAGGTGTTACCCATTATGGGGGGCTGCGCACCGAACTGCGCCGCCTTACCGACCCTGAATTGGCAGAAAATGAAAATACCAAAAAAATCCTTGAAGACGAAGAAATCTGGTTCCGTTATGTCCCTTCCAATTCGGCGATGATTATGGCCGATGTACTGTGGTTTTTCAAAAAAACCTACTTTCCGGAAAATCCCGGCGTCGAACATTCGGGGCGTTACGAAAAAATTTTTATGAACGAATCAGCTCCGGACAAGCTGATATGGGTACCCTAAGCGGCAGTTGATAAACAGTAACTGGAGAACCCGCAAAAAAATCAGTATACTATAGCTATGATCGAGTACGTGACGCCGACCAATATTGACTCAAGGGTTCTTGATCGGGCAATGGTATGTCTTGAGGGCGGGGGTCTTGTTGCCGTGCCAACAGACACAAGCTGGAGCCTGGCCTGTTCCCTCAAGTCGAAGGAGGGGATAAAAAAACTTAAACTCCTCTCCGGCGAACGGGATGAGCGGCACTTTACTTTGCTCTGTTCCGATATTTCCCAGTTTGGGGAGCTGTGCAGCATGGACAATACCCGGTTCCGGCTGATCAAACGGCTCTCCCCCGGCCCCTATGTGTTCATCCTTAAAACCCTGCCGGGTACCGAAAAAGCCCTGGGGCTGCGCCGCAGGGAAGCGGGGGTCCGTATTCCCGATCACCCCCTGCCCCTGGCCCTTATCAACATGCTGGAACATCCCCTC
>JAISJS010000401.1 GCA_031261385.1 Treponema sp. | reverse complement strand
CAACTGCCGGTCAAATTTTAACTCGTTAAGGATATTAACAGGTCCGGAAGCAGAGGAATCGGTACCGATTGTTACATTGACCCCCGCCTTGAGCATTTTATCGATTTTGGCGGTAACATTGAACATCAGCATATTCGATCCCGCGCACCAGGAAACACTGGCTCCGGCTTTGGCGACCTTTTTGATATCTTCATCACTAAAACCGATGCAATGGATAAGCAGGCAATGGCTGTCCAGGACCTTTAGTTTTTCCAGAGTATTTACCGCCTCCAGAGACTCGGTGTCAAAACCCTCGGCAAGGTGAGTGATAAAAGGCCACTTGTTTTTGACTGCCCGGTTGTGCTCAATGTCAATGCCGTCACCCCATTTGAGATCATAGGATGAACATTCGTGGGCCAGGCCGTATTCGAGAATTGCCCGAATCGGCAGAGTCGGCAAAATTTTCCCGTTGATGGCCTGGGGAAAATGATCGTTTACCGTGGTCACGCCGGAGAAGAGGCACTTGTACCCGCTGAAAGCATAGAGTTCCTCGCGGGACAGTTTTGACCGTTCAGTAAAGGTCGCCGACGCCTTGAGATCGTTATCCCATGGCTGCCAGGTAAGATAATAATTACCCGGTTTTGGACCCACTGCAGGGAGATAGTTCCCCTGTAAATGATCGTGGGTATTAATAATAGAAGGGTATACATACGACTTACCCTTCAAATCGATAACTACGGACCCGCCCCGGGGAACAATTTTTTCCCCTTTTACTCCCAAATCACCGGTGCGTGTTTTTTTCCCTGCGGTAACAATTACCCCATTTTGTAGCGTATAATCAAACACTCTCAGGACCGTCCTTTCAGTAGGTTCTTTTATTCTACGATCAGAAACCGGGCTCGTCAACGATCCCATATCCCTATTCATTCATTATCGGCAAAAAGGCGCTTTTTTTGAACCTTTTTCGGTAAATTTAAGCAAAAACTTTACAAAAAAATCCATCGGGTTTTTCTAAATAACTCCCCTAATCTACCCTATTATGCTAGAATAGTCACCTATGGTAGACCTGCATACCCATTCAAACGCCAGCGACGGCGATTTAAGCCCCGGGGCGCTTATCCGGGAGGCGGTCAAACGGGGGCTTTCCGCCATTGCCCTGACTGATCATGATACCATCAATGGCCTTGAAAGTGCAAGAAACGAAGCGCAGAAATTGGGGATACGCTTTATACCGGGGATTGAGATCGAAATTAAATGGCGGGCGCCGCCTGCCGGTTCCGGCGAAGCCAATTCCAGTGTTTCGGGGACAGGTCCCGGAGGTGAATTTCACCTGCTTGGGCTTGGAATTAGCCGCCCAAGTCCGGCTTTTTTGGCGGCTATTGCCGAATTATCCCGCCTGCGGGAGGCGCGGAACCGGGAAATTCTTGAAAAAATGCGGGAATTGAGCATTGAGGCTGATTATGAGGATATTAAAGCCCTGTCGGGGGGTCATTCGGTAGGGCGGCCCCATTTTGCAAGCCTTTTAGTGAACCGAAAAATCGTAAAAACCCGCGAACAAGCCTTTGCCCGCTATTTGGGCGCCGGAAAACCCCTCTATGTTCCCAAAGAAGGCCTTGAATTTGAAAAAGCCGCGGCAATTATCACTGAATCCGGAGGAATTCCGGTTCTTGCCCATCCGATGTCCCTCTACGTTGCCTGGGGCCGTCTCCCCGGCCTGATTCAGGAGCTCCAGACCCGGGGGCTTATGGGGATAGAAGCCTGGCACCCCACCGCCAAGGTTCGTTCCTGTAAGCGGCTTGAGGAGATCGGAAAAAGTCTTGGCCTTTTCATCACCGCCGGCAGCGATTTCCACGGCTCGGTCCGGCCCGATCGCAGGCTGGGCCTTACCACCGGCGGCAGGGAAATTGAGGATTCGGTGCTGGAGAAGCTGCCCCTTTTATAGGCAGGACCTGACCCAGTCGGGGTGCAGGCGGGCTTTATCAAGGAACCGGGCCATGACGCCGGTGTACCCAACGCCCAGGGATTGCCACCATTCTATAGTGGCATTTTCCAGACGCAGGGAAAACATCCGTTTTTTCCGTTTTGCCCGGGCCTGCCGGGCAATTTCCTTTAATTCCCCGGGGCTTGCCTCAGGAATGTCTGATGTGTCAACAGGCCTGCCGTCTGTGGCGGCAATTCGTGACAACGCTTCCGGGGATGGTTTATCTCCTGAATTCAAAATCATTTTCGCCATTGTAATATGCCTCCTGTTCCGCCTAAGTTACCCGAAGGGTAACAGTTGCCCTCCGGGCGGATATTATCCATATAGTTCCGTACCTTTCGGTGAAACTCACCATAAGGACCCTGTTCACCATTCCAAACGCTTTCCAGCGGTCTTCATGAGCCCTGCTGTGTTCAACGTCAAAAATTTCGACGCATATAGGATCGAGGAACACAAGGCTTGCATCCTCAAAGGCAATCCCGTGTTTCTTGATATTGGATATATTCTTTTTCTCATCCCAGTCAAATACTTTCATAGTAAGTATACCTCCGAATTAAATATTGTCAATACATTTGTATTTATTTTTCCATAAGCACATCATAAGGATCATCCCCCTGTCGGCGGTGCTGAATTGCCTCCAAAATGTGGACCGCATCGATAGAATCCCTGCCCTCAAGGTCCGCTATGGTTCGGGCTACCCGGAGTATCCCGTGATAGGCGCGGCCTGAAAATCCCAATCTGGAAATTCCCTGCCGGAAAGCCCGCGCTCCATTTTCGGTAAGGGGGCAGAGCCGCTCTATCATCCCTGCGGGAATTCGGGCGTTTCGGCGGCAGGATTGTTGGCGGCGGCCCTGGTCCCGATGCGCTTTGAACCGTTCCTGCTGTGCCTCCACCGCCCGCCGTACCCGCAGGCCGATTTCCGCGCTGGTTTCCTCCCCGGCGGCGCTTTTTGCCATTTCACCTGCTGTCGGCGGGATCACTGCCAGACGGAGTTCTACGCGGTCAAGCAGGGCGGCGCCGAATTTGCTCCAATACCGGGAGATTTCTTCGGGACTGCAAAAGCAAACAGGACCAAAACCCGAATGCAGCAAGGGGTCCGGGTCTTCACCGGCAGGCGTTTCTGAAACACCACCGGAAGCATCGAATACAGGACTTGGGCGCATACCAAGCCGGCCGCAGGGGCAGGAATTGGCAGCCAGCAGCAGTTGAAAGTCTGCGGGAAGATGAACCGGGCCTTCCGCCCTGGTTATGGTTATCACCTGATCCTCCAGGGGTTCCCGCAGGGCCTGTAATACGTTGGATCTGAATTCCGGGGCTTCATCAAGAAAAAGGGTCCCAAAATGGGCAAGGCTTATTTCCCCGGGCCGTATCGTCTTGCCGCCTCCAAGGATCCCCTCGGCGCTGGAGGAATGGTGAGGAGCGCGGAAGGGCGGGTGGGTGATGAGGCAGCCTTCACCCGCAGACTGGGCAGAACCGGCTTGAGGGTTTATAAGACCTGCAAGGCTGTAAAGTTTAGTCACCTCCACCGCCTCGGCAGGGGTAAGGGGGGCCATAATTGAAGGCAGCCGCCGCGCCAGCATGGTTTTTCCTGCCCCCGGCGGGCCGAATACGAGGAGGTTGTGCCCCCCTGCGGCGGCAATTTCCAGAGCCCGCTTGTACCGCCCCTGGCAGCGGACGTCGGCAAAGTCCCCGGCATACCCTGGCTGCGACGGTCCACCCGGAGAAGGTCCATCCGAATCCCCGCCTGAGGCAACCATCTCCGATACCGGGAGGGCGCCGGTTTCGGCGCGGACTATCAGGGCGTGGACCGCCTCACGCAATGTTGCGGCGGCGGTAAAGCGGGCTGTTTTGAGAATTGCCGCTTCCGGGGCGTTTTCCGCAGGAACGATAAAGTCCCGTATCCCCGTATCAAGCCCTGCCGCAACTGCCGCCAGTACCCCCCGGACCGGGCGTATCCTCCCTGAAAGTTCAAGTTCGCCCATAACCAGAAGGTTATCCGTTGCAGGGGCCAGCCCTGCGGCAGCCATCACCGAAAGGGCAATGGGCAGATCCAGGGCCGCTCCGTCTTTTTTTACCCCGGCAGGGGCAAGGTTTATCAAAATCCGGTCCGGCGGAAAGGTGAACCCCGAATTCCTGAAACTTGCCCGGACCCGTTCCCGGGCCTCTCTGACCGCCCCTTCCGCAAGCCCGGTAATGTCGATACCCGGTATACCCCTGCGTATATCCGCTTCAACCCGGATAATGATCCCGTCTGCCCCAAGGGGCGTATAAGCCATTACATGCATTATTTTTTTCTCCTTACCTGTATAGGGAACCAGGATGTGTGGCGCTTTAGTCAAAATGAAATATTTTTTACTATTTTTTGTATTTGTTTTGAGCTATACTTGGTTTATGGATAACCCGGTAGTTTTTCTTCACGGCTTTTCAGAAAAGGCGCTTTTCGATGTGGTAAAAGCGGTAAAAGATGCGGCAAGGGCGGCGGATATCGATCCTGAATCAATAGCCTTTGCGTCCTCAACTCCTACCAACATGGGCTGGAAAATAGCGGACCTTGTCCGCGAGGTACGGCAGGAACACGAGCTCATGAAAAAGAAGGAGATTAAGAAATGACGAATGCCCTGATTCATTGCTTCACGGGAACAGGTAACAGCCTGCAGGCGGCAAAAGAGATATAAGGGAAATTATCGCCGGTTTCGGGAATTTTCAGGGATTTTTACCATCACACCGGCAATCGCCGAAGCTCCGCTCCCAATGTTTTTGCGGCCTTCTCGGCGGTTTTTGTTCCGGCGATAATAACCGGCGATGAGGCGTTTTGCGAGGCCAGGCCCTGCAGGACGCCGTCAATTTGGTCGCCCGATACATTGATTAGCCGCTCAAGTTTCCGCCGCCGGTACCCGTCTTCAATGCCGTAGAGGAAGCGGAGAAAATCTGACAGCCCTTTTTCGGCGCTGGTGCGGGGACGGGTTTCACGGGCATAGCAGCCGATGATCACCTTGGTCAGTTCATCTTCTTTGCGGAGGACGTTTTCGGGAGTTTCTTTTTTGCCTGCGCTGTTTTTCAGAATCGAAGTGAAGGCCTCCAGTGAACGCAGCGGATTGGGATCACGGTATGTGGCAAAGGAGAACACTCCTTCAAGGCTGTCGGGGTTGGCAAATGCGCCGTAGGCGCCGCCTTTCATGCGGATGTCTTCCCAAAGGGCGCCGGTGGAAAGCTGATGGGACAGCGCCAGTTCCGCCGCCTGTTCCGGGGTATCGCAGGGGGAAGCGGCAAAGGAGAGGGCGGCAAAACCTACCTGCAGCGAAGGGGAGGCATAGACCACGGCGTTTTTTCCCGGCGCCGGTGCCACCGCATCCGGCGGCATACCGGATTGTACTGCAGGGCTTCCGGACAGAATGTTTGCAGACAAATCGGCAGAATTCAAAAGCGTGAAAAAAGGCGCTGCCGCATCCGTTGCGGGATTCCGGGGGCGGGGCGGTCCAAAATGACCGAATTCTTTTTCGGCAAGATCCTGTGATGTTTTCAGCGTTTCCGCAGAACCGGTAAGGTTGATGATAAGCCCCGCATTGACGGCGAGTGTATCCCTGATGGCGGCGAGCTTATGGACTATTTCTTCAATATCCATTGCCGCAAGTTGATGGGCAAATTCAATTTGTGTAAGGCCGCTCCAAATTTCGTCGATAGCACGGGAGCGTGAATAGAAACAGCCTGAACGCGAAGATGCGAAACTATGACCCGAGGGGGCCAGGCTTGAATCGGCCTCGTTCTTCATCTCCAGAACCAGGTCACGGACCCGCCGCTGATCGGAAAAGTCCGCCTGCGTGATAAGCCGCCGGGCCAAATCCAGGGAGGGGCCTATTTTTTCATCGAGCGCTTTGAGGCGGTAGATGATCCAGTCACGGCCGACGAGGTCAAGTATCCCTGCGGGAGTTGCGGCGCTGCGGGCGGAAAACGGCGCGGGCGTTCCTGACTGGAGCAGGGCGTTAAAGCCGCCGGCGGTACGGGCAAGGAGGCTCGACACCTCGCCGTAATCCACACCGGGAAGGCCCACCGAAACAACGGCACGGGAAAAGAGCGGCAGCCAGGGATAATCTTTGGGGGAAAAAACATCCAGCGGAAAGGCGAGGTCCGCATAGCTTATGCCGTTGGTAAAAAGTTCATGGGCAAGAACCGGAGAAAGTCCTGCGTTCTGGAGCGTACGGGGTACCGTTTCAATTTCTGCGGAAAGATCCTTGCGGGAAAGATGGGGGATTGTTGCAAGCGCCTCGGGGCGTTCACCTTCACTTTGTATCTTTTCCAGTGCGTCAGCTTTTTCCTTAAGAGCCTGACGATCGGCCTTGTTCAGGGCCGCTTCTTTTTTTGCAAGAGCATCTGCCAGTTTTGCATCCTGTTTCGCAAGAAAATCCGCCGCAGGCTCTATGGACACCAAAGCCCGGTGCGGGTTATCAAGAAAATATTTTTTGATAAGGGACTCAAAATAAAAATTATCTGCGGCAAGGCGCTGTTTCATTTTTGCAAGGTCAGGATCAAAGAGCAGGCTTTCCCAGGGCTTTGTCCCGTGAAGCCAGCCGCGCAGGGCGCGCCGCATCCACACCAGGGAGAACGGTCCGCCCGAGCGCCGAATTTCCCGGTGAGAAAATTCCATCGACGACAACGCCGCTTCGATCTCCTCTTTTGGAATACCTTCTTCCGCGAGGCGGCGCAGTTCGCCGAGGATCAACGCCTCCACCTGCGCAGCAATATTTGCGGCGCCGCCATCGGCGGCAGCACATCCGCGAAGGCCGGCAACAAAAACAGTTTCCCGAATTTCACCTTCAAGCCCCGAAACCGGGGTAAGATCTTCTCCAAGGCCGGATTCAATCAGGGCGCGGGTCAGCGGGGAACCGTCATGGCCCAAAAGAATTTCTGCCAGCGCCGCCAGTGCAAGGGTCCCGGTGGTATCGGTCACATCTCCGCAGCGCCAGGAAATAAAAACCGTAGGTTTTTCATCCCCGCCTGCGGGACAGGAGATGCGGAACTCACGCGGCGTATCCCACTTTTCCGTTTTGGGAATTGGCGGGGCTGCCGTACCCGGCTCCAGCGATGAGAAAAATTTCTCGTCAAGAAAGGCAAGCTGTTTTTCCGTGGGGATGTTTCCCGCAAGAAAGATCCGGCAGTTTGCCGGTGAATACCGCTTCCGGTGAAAATCCCGCAAGCCCTCCCGGCTTAAATCGGGAATGTATTCCGGGTCGCCGCCTGATTCAAAGGCGTACGGCGTTCCGGGCAGGGCCGCCTTAATGGACCAGAGACCTGCATAGGTATCCAGTGAAGAATATGCCCCCTTCATTTCGTTGTACACCACTCCCGTGTATCCAAGCCTTGTACTGTGTGTGGAGTTTTCTGGTACAGAAAACTCCAGGGCGTTTGGTTCTTGAGTCAAACGCCAGCCTTCCTGCATAAAGGTCCACTCGGAAAGGAGGGGCCGGAAAACCGCATCGCCGTAAACGGACATAAGGTTAAAGTAATCATGCTCATTGACGGAGCTGGCCGGGTAAACGGTTTTATCGGGAAAGGTCCATGCGTTAAGAAAGGTTTGAAGGCTCCCCTGGGCCAGAACCAGAAAAGCGTCTTTCAGGGGATATTGTTCGGAGCCGCACAGGACTGAATGTTCCAGAATGTGGGCAGCGCCGGTGTTATCCTCAGGCGCCGTGGCAAAGGCAAACGAAAAAAGATTTTCCGGATCATCATTCAGAATATGAAAAACTTCTGCGCCGCTTTTTTGATGCCGGGCCCAGATGCCGGCGGATTTTAATTCTGCAAGATCGATTACTTCGAGTACTTCAAACCCGCTGTCCAATATTTGCCCGGCCTTTAAATTTGTTTTCATGTGTACTCCCTGAAATTTACTGCGTTATACAATTACATCTTCATCGGACATAAGCAAAATGTGTCCTTCTTCCCGCTGACTGCGAAACCATGCAAGAAAATTACCTGCCGCTTCATCGCTTTCCCGTTTGAGGACTGTACCGAGAATTTCACCTTCTTCTTTTATCAGGGCGCGGCGCTGGGCAGAAACATTGGAGAGAATTTTTTCGGCAAGCTTAAGTGAGCGGCCTTTAAGGAGCAGGGCAATGTCACGGTTATTCATCGCCCGGAGTTTTTCCTGCAGGGGCCTGTCCTCGGCGGCAATGATATCATCCAGCGTATAAAGCCGTTCCTTGAGATCCCGCCCCAAATCGGGGCTGCTGTCTTCAAGCTCATTGATGATGCGGTCCCCAAAGGAATAGTCCCCGTGTTTGAGGATAGCCGCCAGCGTGTTCATGCCGTCGATCTCCAGCGTTTCCGAATCGGGCCTGCCGATGTGCCGGACTTTTTCCTTGAGGGCGACGGCGACCTGCTCCAGCACTTCCGGGGAAACTTCGGCCTGATGGGCAATGCGGCGGACTATGTCAAGTTTGCGCTCACCGGATGTTTTTGCCAGTACCGAAGCGGAACGCTTTGATGAAAGCCGTGACAGGATCAGCGCTTCGGCGGCAGGGCTCTCGTCTTTTAAAATCAGAACAAGCTGATCCGCGGAAAAGTCCTCCAGAAAGTCAAAGAGATTTTCCCGTGATTCAGGAACCGCCTTGTTGAGCAGCGCCTCGCCTTTTTCCGGTCCGAATGCGGCGTACAAAAGCCTGCGCCCGGCTGCAATGCCCCCGAAGGAGGAGCCTGAATATCCATAGGGAGCGGAGAGGAGGGAGCGGAATTCTTCGAGTACTGCTTCCCCTTCTTCTGCCGTGATCCCCGGTATGGAGGCGATTTCCCGTGAAACCGCTTCTACCTGATCGCTTTCAAGCTCGGAGAGAATGCGGGCGGCCTCGCCGCCGCCGATGAGGATAAGGAACTTGGCAACGCGGCGGTATTTGGAGTCCTGCGCAGGCGCAGGCTTTACCTGCTTTATCAGCGCCTCTGGTTTTGTGTCCTGAGGCTTGTTCTTATACAGCAGAACCTGATGATACGCGCCGATGCCGTAGGGCGGCTTCTTTCCCATATCGTATAATACGATATATGAGTTGTTGACTGCAAGCCACGTGAGTGGCGGTACTATAGCTTCCTTGCCAAGCAACAACGCGAGTTGTTGACACAAGTTCTGAATATTCTTACCATGCTTAATGCCTGAGCAACTGTTTCACAGCAATATGCCTATACTTCAGGGAAATCAGTTCTATTTGGAACGGCCGCAAATAGATCGCCTGCTGAACAGCGCAGTACAAAGTCCGGTGGTTACCGTTGTCGCCGGGGCAGGGTACGGTAAAACCCAGGCGGTATATTCCTTTGTGCGCAAATACAATGTCCTTACAAGCTGGCTTCAGCTTTCTGAACGCGACAACATCGGCGAACGTTTTTGGGAAAATTTTACCGCTACAATAGGTGTAATCAGCCGGGAAAGCGCCGACCGGCTGGCAAAAATCGGCTTTCCCGAATCGAAACGGCAATTTGACCGGTATATGCTCATCCCCCGGGGTGATGTTATTCCCAATTTAAAATATGTTTTTGTTTACGACGATTTTCACCTTATCCAGAATAAAGCGGTTTTGCGTTTCATGGAAAAATCAATCACCACGTCTTTCCCCAATATCACTTCCATTCTGATTTCCCGAAATGAGCCTTCCATTAATTTAACGGTTCTCCGGTCAAAGGGGCTTTTGGCGCAGATCACCGAAGATGAACTGCGGTTCAGCCGGGAAGAAATGATAGAATATTTTGCCCTCCAGGATTTACGGCTTTCACCCCGGACTGCATCCGACATCTACAGCGATACCGAAGGCTGGGCCTTTGCCATTCATCTTGCCGGGCTGTCCTTAAAAAATGCCCCTGCCGCAGATCCCGCCGATATAGCCTATGTACCCCACGCTTTACAGTTGAATATTTCAAAACTCATCGAAAGCGAAATTCTCTCGGCTGTTTCTCCTGCGCTGCAGAAGTATCTTATCAAATTATCGCTTGTCGATCATCTGTCGCCTGAACTGATTGAAACGATCGCGGGAGATAAAAAAATTGTTGACGGGATAGCGCAGATTGGCTCCCTGATTCAGTTCGATGTGTATCGTAATGCCGTAAAAATTCATCCGTTGTTTCTTGATTACCTGAGCGGCAGGCAGAATGAATTATCAGTTATGGAGAAACAGGAAGTCTATGCCAAGGCGGCCCGGTGGTGTTCGGAAAACAATTACAAGATCGATGCAGTCAGTTATTATGAGAAATCCGGAGACTATGCAAGCCTTATTGCCGCAATCCAGACCCTCCCTTTGGTAGTGCCAAGTCAGATTGCGGTGATGCTCCTTGAAATTCTGGATCGCGCTCCTGCGGAAATGTACGAGCAGATTCCCCTGGCGTATTCGGTCAAGGTACAGATATACCTTACCCTGGAAATGTTTGACAAGGCAAAGGCGGAGCTTGAAACAATCATTGCCAAATTACGCGCAGCCCCGCCTGCTCCGGTTATACAGCGTGCCCTTATGGCCTGCTATCACAATCAGGGTTTTCTGGGATTTCTGACAAGCACCTATACGCATGATAACAGTTATGTGCATTATTTTGAAAAGGCGCATGAATATTTTAATCTGAATAATTTTGAATTACAGCCGCCGGTGACCGTGGTGAACCTGAGTTCCTATATTTGCAGGGTCAGCGAAACGGAAAAAGGCGCAATGGAAAAGTATATAGCCGCACTTGAAATGATGGTTCCCCATGTATCGGTGTCCATGAACGGATGCTGTTACGGCATGGATGATATGGCCTGGGCAGAACTGTTTTTCTTTAAAGGGGATCTTTTAAAGTCAGAAGAATTCATTCTGAAAGCCATAAAAAAGGCCCGGGAAAAAAAACAATACGAAATTGAAAACCGTTCGCTCTTTTATCTTGTCAGGATCAATTTGGCCCGCGGAAATTATGATGAAATAGAAACGATCTTTAAACAGTTTGAAACCCAGCTTGATGAAGGCTGTTACACCAACCGTTTTGTGTATCATGATATTGTTACCGGGTGGTTTTATGCGCAGATTGGGCAGGGAGATAAACTGGCGTCCTGGCTTAAAAATGATTTTGAGGAGAGCGATCTGAATTCACTGGTCTATGGACAGGAAATTCTGGTGCGGGCAAAATACAACCTTGCCGAAAAACACTATCCCGCCGCGCTGGCGGCCCTGGAGGTTCGGGAAAGTAAATACAGCGCAGGGGCCTTTGTGATGGGAAAGCTGGAAATAAAAGCCCATGAAGCGGTATGCCGGTACCTGCTTCGGGACAAGGAAGGGGCGTATCAAAGTTTGGAAAGCGCCTGGGAACTGGCCCGTTCCAATGAATTTGTAATGCCCTTTACCGAACTGGGCAAGGATATGCGGGCCCTGGTGAGCGCGGCGCTCAAGGATAACGCTACGGCGATTCCCCGCGCCTGGCTTGAAGAAGTCCGCAGAAATGCCCAGGCGTATGCAAAAAAACTCTACCGGCCTGCCGAAAAACAGCGGCCTGCCGGTATAGCCCCTGCAGCAGTGACTTCTCTTTCCCGCCGGGAGATGGATGTTCTTCTCTGTCTTTCACGGGGACTTACCCGGGAAGAAATTGCCGGAGATTTATCAATCTCGATAAATACCGTTAAAAGCGTTATCCGCGGCGCCTACAATAAATTAGGGGCAATTAACCGGGCCGATGCGGTCCGAATTGCCACTGCTGCGGGTATTTTTGAAAATAACGAATGATTTTACTTGTTTTGTACCCGATAAGTCCGTATATTAAAGATATTGTTAAAAATATCGATTTAAAAAAGAGTGTTATTTAAATGGAAGGTCAAATTTTTCATCATGCTAATCCCATAGATCGGGATACCATTCAATTTCTGGAACGAAAAGGGGTCCGTGATATTCTGCAGAGATCTTTGCAGGGCCCGATGACCACCGTGGTGGCAGGTGAGGGGTATGGGAAAACCTATACGATCTATTCTTTTTTACAGAAATATGATGGAATTACCATTTGGCTCCAGCTTTCCGAACGTGATAATCTGGAACAGCGCTTATGGGAAAATTATACCGGAGCGGTAAAACAAATATCAGAGGGTTTTGCCTCGGATTTGGCAGAGCTGGGATTTCCCGATACCGTCCGGCAGTTTGACCGGTATATCGATCTGCTGAAAAATAACCTTGATCCCGGGAAGCGGTATATTATTGTGCTGGATGATTTTCACCTTATACAGGCGCCGAAAATAATCCGTTTTCTGGAACGGGCGGTTGCCGCTCTGCGTCAGGACACCAGTCTGATTCTTATATCCCGCAGGGAGCCTGCAATTAATACCGTTTCGCTCTTGTCCAAGGGCTTTCTGGTACGGATCACTGCGGAGGATTTGCGCTTCAGCAAAAAAGAAATAGAAGACTATTTTGCACTGCAGAACATTTTACTTTCAGGCGATGAACTGACACGGATCTATGCTGATACGGAAGGATGGGCGCTGGCGCTTAATCTTATTGCCCGGGAAATCAAGCAGCAAAAAGGCGGTGAAAAAGACCATGCCCTGGCGCTTATAAAAAGCAATACGTTTAAGGCGATTGAGGGGGAAATATTTTTATCTCTCCAGGAGGAGCTGCAAATATTTCTTGTCAAATTATCCCTTGTAGAACATTGGCATTCGGATCTGCTGGAAAAGTTATCACCTGATAAAAACAATATTGAGGAACTGAACACCCTTGAGTTTTTTGTCCGCTATGACGCCTATTCACACGGATACCGTATCCACCCTTTGTTTGTTGATTTTTTACGTGAAAAACAAAGTATGCTTGCCCCGGAAGAAATTCGGGATGTCTATGATATGGCGGCGCAATGGTGCCTGGATAATAACCTCCGGATGGACGCCGCATCATATTATGAACGGGCGGAAGATTACCCGGGAATAATCAGCCTTGTCAATTCATTTCCCCAAATCCTGCCCATTGCAACGGCGGCCTTTTTTCTGGAAATTGCCGATCGTATGATTCCCCGGGGGGACCCAACAGACGGAGATTTATTGTATCTGCGCTGGGTCACCCGGCCCAAGCTTCTTATGGCGCTGGGGCGCTTTGACGAATCAACTGCAGAAAATCATGAAGCTATTGCACAATTTGAAAAGCTGCCCTCGTCTCCCCTGCATTCCCGAATCCTCTGCGCCTGCTACGGGACTTTGGGAACCATATCACTGCTCGCCTGCCGGTTCACCAAAGACTATAATTTTACCCATAATTTTGAACGGGCGGACTATTACTTTATGCAGTATCCCGAGCCTGTCCACGGCCCTGTGACCCAGAGCAGTGTCAGTTCGTATGTCACCCAATTAGGATATCCTGCAGAACCGGGAGAATTTGAAAAAGCTATTGATGCGGTTGCCCCGTCAATACCCCATGCAGTGAATTTTCTTAACGGGTACCTCTACGGTCAGGATACACTTGCCCGCGCGGAGCTTGCCTATTTCCGGGGAGATTTAATCAGTGCGGAAAAATTTTCCCTTCAGGCGGTATTTCAGGGCCGTGAAAAAAAACAGTACGAAGTTGAAAACCGGGCGCTCTTTTTTCTGCTGCGGATTGCCCTGCATACCGGCGCCATTCCGGTGATTCAGGAATTATTCAGGCAGCTCGCCTCTCAGCTGGAGACAGGCGAATTTTTAAACCGCCATACAATTTATGATATTGCCTCAGGATGGTTTTATGCACATGCCGGCGTTACCGGCCGCCTTGCTCCCTGGCTGCGGAATGACTTTGAGGAAAGCGAACTAAATACCCTGTTTTACGGGTTTGAAACACTGGTAAAAGCAAAATGTTTTTTCGCGGAAAAAAAATACGAAGCTGTGCTGAACATCTTTGAGCATTCAGAACATAAATTCGGCCTGGAAAGTTATCTTCTGGGGAAACTGGAAATGACCGTCCTGGCAGCCTCAGCATATTATCGTTTGGGAGAAATTGAAACTGCGCTTATGACATTGGAAAACGCGTATTACATATCATTCTCCAATTCCCTGAACATGCCTTTTATTGAACTTGGGGAAGATATGCGGCGTCTTACCGGAGCCGCCTTAAAGAGTGACAGCTGTGCCATTCCCAAGCCCTGGCTGAAAATGATACGCAGCAAGGCCTCGGCTTACGGAAAAAAACTTATTCTTGCGGCGGATTATTATCAGAACGCAGGTAAAAACGGAGAGAAGGCGGCGGTGTATCTTTCAAGGCGGGAACAGAAGATTCTGGGCAGCCTTTCGCAGGGCCTTACACGGGAGGAGATTGCCGAAGAAACAACGCTCTCGCTTAACACCGTCAAGGGGGTAATAAAAAGTATCTACAATAAATTAGGGGCAATAAACCGTGCCGATGCAGTCAGAATTGCTTCGGATATTGGAATTTTAAAAAATCCTGTTCATTCTTCTCATCCGGATAATGCGAAAATCTGAAAAAAAAATTTGCCATTTGGGTGTGTTTCGTCCATTTTAATTCCATTACTAGTTAAAGTACGAAGGAGTCTCCGAATGATAAGCATAATCCGCCGAAGGGAACTTGACCCGTTGTTGATTAAGGCATGGGAAACCCTGGAAAATTATGAAAAAGCAGCAGACTGTATTGTATCGGTACTGGGACCGGACAATCAGCTTGTAGAAGAATCCCGTCACCCAAAAGCAAATTTTTTCTGCCGTCTGTGCAGAAGATTTTCTGCCGATACAGGCAAAAAGTGGGCGCAGAGGGAATTCCCCTGCACCGGCATGCACATGAACGCCATTGAAGAATCTCACCGGCTTGGCGGTTCATTCATATATACGTGCCCGCTGGGCTTTATTTTCTGGACCAGCCCCATTTATTCCGGCAAGCGGTTTGCCGGTTCTCTTATCGCCAGCGGTGTCCTCGCCATTGACCGGCAGGAGGCAGCAAAAAAAATATTTGAGGCCTGCCGCAGGGAAAAAACCATGACAGAAATCGGGAAATACCTGGAAGGAATTCCGACAAAATCCTACAGTGATGTAAAAGCCCTGGCGCAATTAATGCTGGTTTGCGCAGAACAGATATCATGCGGGATTGAAGATCCCGCTGAAACAACGGCCCGCATAATAGAACAGGAAAGCGGCGCTTCAAGCTCTCTTTACCTGGTCAAAAATACCCCTATAGGCAGCGCGCCGGGATCCGCTTATCCGGTGGACAAGGAACGTACGCTTTCCCTGGAGCGTCTGCTTCTTGCCGCATTACGCAGAGGGGACACCGAGGCGGGAAAAAAGATACTCGGAGAAATGCTGGACATACTCACCCTCACCAGCCCGGTGAATTTTAAATTCTTTCAGTTAAGGGCTATAGAACTGGTAGTGCTTCTTTCACGTGCGGCGGCAGGCACGGTATCTGCCTCCGAAAATAAAACCGGGGACAATACTGAGTATGATGCGCTCCTTGCGGCAAACGACCGGTATCTGAAAAAGATCGAGGAGTCCCGAAGCGTTGAAGAATTAATCGAAACGCTGCATATCATCATTGAGCGGATGTCGGGAAAAATATTCTCCTTTCAGGGAGTCCGGCATTCCTCGGCGCTGCGGAAGGCCGAACGGTTCATTTGGGAAAACTATACCCGCAAGATCAGCCTTGGAGAGATTGCCGGAGCATCGGGGCTTTCGGCGCCGTATTTCAGTACCATCTTTAAAAGTGAGATGGGGGAAAATCTTTCCAATTACCTTAACCGCCTGCGGGTGGAAAAGGCCGCGGCAATGCTCGTGGAAACCGAATTGAACCTCAACGAAATTGCCGGGACCTGCGGCTTCGAGGATCAGAGCTGGTTCTCGAAGATGTTCAAAAATTATACCGGTTTAAGTCCGGGGAAATTTCGGGAAAAGGGCGGAAATTACGCCGCGGTCACCGCAGGAGGAGACCTTTCCCGGAAAGAAGCCTAACGGGAATTGTTTATGGTGAAAGAACAAAAAATGAAACTTACTGCGGCCCCGCAGGAACAAAGCGATACGATTTTAGTACAGGTATGGAAAATGTTATCTGTGTACGCACAGGCCACCGGGGTCGTGGTATATGTTTTTGATCATAACTATCTGCCGATACAGAATGACAGCCCGAAACCATGCAATGAAATGCATGTCAATGCCATCCGGCAGGCTGTCGAAAAAGGGGGATCCTATGTCTATACGTGTGAAGAGGGGCGCATGTGCTGGGCCAGCCCTGTTTATCACGACGGCGTTTTTATCGGCGCCGCCATTGGATCAAGCCCGGGAGATGAGGAGCGGATAAAAGCCCTTGCGGAAATTATGTTCCTCTGCATCGAATCCATTTCCGCAGACAGTGAAAATTATTACGAAACCATGCGCCGCCGTGCGGAACAACAGGCGGATCTTTCGGCGCGGATTAATGAATTACAATCACGGTATTCCAATACGGATCAGGCGCCGGGCTATCCGCTGGACAAGGAGCGAATGCTGCTTTCCAGCCTCCGCAGGGGGGACGCAGAAACGGCGCAGCGTATTCTCAATGAACTTTTGGCGGTTCTCCTTTATTCGTATCCCAATAATTTTAAATACATACAGTTCCGGGCCATTGAGCTTGTGGTGCTTATCACCCGTGCGGATATCAACCCGGGGTATACCGAACGGACCGTGCTGGAAACAAATAATTATTATTTAAAACAGATACAGGACGCCGCTGCGGTTGAGGAACTTATTGATATTCTGCACATTACCGTGGAACGTATGGCAGGGCAGATATTCTCGTTCCAGGGGGTGCGTCACGCCTCTGCCCTGCGGAAGGCCGAACGGTTCATTTGGGAAAATTATACCCGCAAGATCAGCCTTGAAGAAATAGCCGGAGTCTCAGGGCTTTCCCCGCCGTACTTTAGCACAATCTTTAAGGAAGAAATGGGAGAAAATCTTTCCAGCTATCTGAACCGGCTGCGGGTAGAAAAGGCAAGCCATCTGCTTCTGGAAACAGAATTGACTTTAAGCGATATTGCCGGGTCCTGCGGCTTTGAAGACCAAAGCTGGTTTTCCAAAATTTTTAAAACCTTTACCGGAACAAGCCCGGGAAAATACCGCAGTCAGGGCGGAAGCATGGTGAAAGAAATCTCCGAAAATAATTTTTCAGATGATTTTAAAACATTGATTAATAAGTAGCCTTATTAACCGGCGGCTTTCGATACACCGGCGCTTCCCGGATCCAATCCCTGTGGTAAGCGATATTTGCCGAATTATCCTGCGTTCGTTTTCTGGCATAAAAATAAGGAATCTGCGTTAACCCGTCCTGACGGAATCCGCTGTCTGCCGCCTCATCGGTTCCGTTCAGTATGGCATTACAGAGGATGATCGCCTGATCGATAACATCGGGGGACAGAGGCTCCCTGCCGTGACCGCCCCAGAAAGCAGTAAACTCCCCGCGGCGTTTTTGAATTTTCAGCAGGGATTCACGGTATTCCCTGATGCTGGCCGATCCATCCAGATAGAGAAGCGTGTTGGTATTGCAGGCGTCTCCGGAAAAAACAATGCCTGTAGAAGGATCAAAAAAGATCAGGGTCCCCCTGGTGTGTCCCGGTACGCCTATCACTTCTATACGGCGGTCTCCCAAATCAAAAAAATCGCCGCCGTACAGCGGAAACGTCCGCAGCGGACAAGGGGGTAAGAGGTCTTCAAGGGTAACAAAAGTGGAACCGCCTGACATGCCTTTAATAAAACTAAGGCGGCGTTCAACGGAAGGATCGATGTACATGATGTCGATGTCGGCAGGGTGCACATAACATTCGCCGAATTCAAAACAGCCGCCGATATGGTCGGCATGACCGTGGGTAAGCGCAATATGAACGGGTAAATCAGTGAGGCTTCTGCAAAATTCTTTCAGGCTGCCTGCCCCGGTTGTGGCGTCGATCAGCAGGGCGTAACTATTTCCTTCCAGCAGAAACGCATTATCATTGGCGCTGCCGTGAATCACCATGGTGTTTTTTGCTATGGTCAACGCTTTATAAAATTTTGTTTCCATGCGGTTAACCCCGGTGCGGCGATGCGGGGCGTATCACCGGGTTATCGCCTGACTTGTTTCCGGTAAAGGCGCAGGCCCGCCGGGCCGCATCGACGGGCAGGCTGGCAAAGGCACAATAGTCCTTTACTTCGATGTCGTCGACGAGCCGTCCCGGAACGCCGGCGGCCCGCATAAGCAGGCTCGCAATATCCCGTGCAGAAGCCCCATGACTGCGGCCCAGCCCGACATACACCCGGGTGACCGACGGCGAAAGCGAACCGCCCGTATCGGCATCCCGCCGGGGGAAACGTTCCTGTCCGTCACGTGCAGCGCCGCGCATGGTACCCCGTTCCTGACTGCGCCGCGGCCCGCCCCTGAGCGGAGCAGATCCTCTGCCCTGAACAGGTCCGCGGCCCCGGTAGCGATCTTCAAAACGACCGCGGCCTGTTTCGTGAAAATCTTCTTCAGCAAATTCCGTGATGGTTCCGTAGCGCGAAGGGTCAAGCTGTTCCCCGTAATTTAAGGTGATCAATGCCTCTACGGCACGCTCGGCGCCAAGCCGTTCGATTAATTGCCGGCATACCTTGGCAAGAAACGGTGAGGCGCTTGCAGAATCATCGGCAGTATCGCCGGCAGGCGGCTGATAAGGAGCGGAAGGGGCGGTATCTGCCGGAGCGGATGCGGCGCTTTCACCGTTCACCATCTGCGGCTCATCGCCGATAACCTCGGGCAGTACCTCGGCAACGGTGGATACAATTCTGCCGCGCAGGGCTTTCATCACCGACTTGACCGAGGGCGCCTTCATCCAGAGGATCTTGCTGCCAAGGATCCGTTCCATGCTGCGGGAAAGATGGCTGATCCTTCCCCGTTCCGACGGCAGGGCCAGGCTCACCGCTTTACCGCGCCGTCCCGCCCGCCCGGTGCGGCCGATGCGGTGCACATAGGTTTCACCGTCGTTGGGGAGATCATAATTGATTACATGGGTCAGCCGTTCAATATCAAGGCCGCGGGCGGCAACATCGGTGGCAACCAAAATGGTAGTCTGCTTTGCGCGAAACCGGCGCAGGGTCCGCTCGCGGGCTTCCTGGGTAAGGTCACCGTGGATAGCCTCTGCGGAAAAGCCCGCTTCCACAAGGCGGCGGCTTAGTTCATCGGCGCCTGCCTTGGTTGCGCAAAAAACAAGGCCGTAAAAATCTTCGGCGCTGTCGATAATCCGCCTGAGCGCTTCAAGCCTGTCCTCACGTTTCAGGACCATGTAATACTGATCGACCGCAGGCTTCTCATCCTCAGGGGCTGAGTCTTCAAGAATATCAACATCGCCCAAATAATTCCGCACGACTTTTAATATTTGGGGAGGCATGGTTGCGGAAAAAAGCGCCACGCGGCGGTCGGTCTTAACGGCTGCAAGGATCTTTTCAACATCTTCAAAAAACCCCATATCAAGCATCTCGTCGGCTTCGTCAAGGATGAACCAGTCCACGGCGGAAAGGTCGAGCACCTTCCGGTCCATCAGATCCATGATCCGTCCGGGAGTACCAACCACGACTTCGGTGCCCCGTTTTAAATCGAGGATCTGGTTTCGGATGGATGCTCCGCCGTACACCGCCGTTATCCGCGGATACTGGCCTGATACCAGCGATGCAATTTCGCGGGAAACCTGGAGGGCAAGTTCACGGGTGGGGGTCAGGATCAGTGCACGGGGCGCGTGCCCTCCCGCGGTGATTTTTTCAACCAGCGGGATACCAAAGGCGGCAGTCTTTCCGGTGCCGGTGCGGGCCTTGACGATCAGGTGACCGGAATCGGCGAGCAGGCGGGGGAGGGCAATGGTCTGGATGGAGCTGGGCGCGGTAAATCCCTTGCGGGTAAGCGCGCCAAGCATGGCTTCGGATAAACCGAACGGTGAGAAAGGATGGGGTTCGTCAGGCGTCATACATTCCTTGAAATTATAGTATAGGTGAAAAAAAAGGACCGCCCGCAAGCGGTCCTCAATAAAAACGTTAGTGCGCTTATTTAAATCCCCGTCTGCCGGTCGGCATTGTTGTCCAGTTCGACAAGAACAGAAAGCTCCGTTTCCTTGTCAAAATACCGGGCCTTTTCAATTTTGGGATTAAAGCGAATGGTGCTCCCCACTTTGAACTCAAAATGGGATTCGGTACGGGCAACCAAAGGCTGGGTTTCGGTGGACAGCCACAGATGGATGTCGGCGCCGAGGGGTTCAACCACGGTAACCTTGACCGGCATGGAATTATCACCGCCGCCATTTTCCGCATAGATCAGATCCTCGGGCCTGATACCAAAGAACACTTCCTTACCGACATATTTCTTGAGATACGGCTCATGGAGGGGGGCGGGCTTGAGTTTGAAGGAGCCTTCATCCAGAACAACCGAACCGCCCTCTTCCGACACTTTAACGGTGAGGAAGTTCATCGGCGGAGAACCGATAAAGCCGGCGACAAATTTATTTACCGGGTGATTGTACAGATACAGCGGAGATCCAATCTGCTGTATCTTCCCGTCCTTCATAACGACGATTTTATTCGCCATGGTCATGGCTTCCACCTGATCGTGGGTAACGTAGATCATCGTTGCATTAAGATCGATGTGGAGCTTTGATAATTCGGCGCGCATACTTACCCGGAGTTTGGCATCCAGATTGGA
>JAISJS010000351.1 GCA_031261385.1 Treponema sp. | reverse complement strand
TAATTCCGCTGCGGTGATGATCTCCACCGGCTCCTCATCGTTATTTTTTTTGAGCCCGCAAAACTGCTCATAGTCGATAAGCTCGGGGATAGTGGGCTCTTCGCCGCAGATGGGGCAATGGGGGTCCTTGTCCAGACAGAGCTCACGGAACTTGAGTTTCCAGGCGTCAAACAAAAGGAGCCGGCCGATAAGGCTGTCGCCGCCGCCGACAATAAGTTTGATCACTTCGTTGGCCTGAAGCGTGCCGACAATACCGGGCCGCACGCCGACGACGCCCCCTTCGGCGCAGGACGGGACAAGGCCGGGCGGCGGCGGCTCGGGGTAGAGGCACCGGTAGCAAGGCCCTTCTTTGGCGTAAAACACCGACGCCTGCCCTTCAAACTGAAAAATCGATCCGTACACATTGGGGATGCCCAAAAGCACACAGGCGTCGTTCACGAGGTAGCGGGTCTGGTAGTTGTCGGTACCGTCGGCCACCACATCGTAATCTTTCATTATATCAAGGGCATTGGCACTGGTAAGCATCGTGTTATACGTTATCACATTGCACTTTGGATTGATACTCTTTATCCTGTCCTGCGCCGAGGCAACTTTGGGGCGGCCTACGTCTTTTGTGCCGTGGATCACCTGCCGCTGTAAATTGGACTCCTCAACAAAATCAAAATCGACAATCCCAAGAGTTCCCACCCCTGCGGCGGCAAGGTACAAAGCCAGCGGCGCGCCAAGGCCGCCGGTTCCCACCAAAAGCACCCGCGCCGCCTTGAGCCGCTTCTGCCCATCGATACCTACCTCCGGCAAAAGCAGATGACGGCTGTACCTCCCGATTTCTTCATTGGTGAGGTCGGCGAGTTCACGATCGTTAATAACACTTTCCGTCATGCTGTAATTACCTGCCGCCCGCGATCGCAGGAACCAACATAATTACTGAACCGTCGGCCACTTTGGTAGCAAGACCGTCGAGCTTTTTAATGTTGGTTTCCCCGACAAACACATTGATAAACGAACGCAGTTCCAGGGAATTTTGTCCCGCAGAACTCTCCCCTGCGCCTTTTTCAGCCGGCTGATACAGATGCTGTTTGATATCCGGGTATGCGTCGGCAAAGGCCGCTATGGCCTCCCCTACCGTGGCGCCCGCAACTTCAACCTCGGACTTCCGTTCGGTAAAGGCCCTCAGCGCCGTTGGAATCTGAATGGTTATTGCCATGGTTTATCTCCTCCTCCAAAAATTGTGTACGATCCGTTGTCAGCTCCCAGCTGGTCAGCGCCGCAGCCTTGCCTTTTTCTACCGCAACAATGATATACGAATAGAACGGCAGGGCGTGGTCCTGATCAAAACCGGAAGGCCGGGCCGGGTGATCCGGATGTGAGTGATAAAAACCCAGCACATCCCTTCCCTGCGCGCGGGCTTCTTTTTCCGCCCGCATAAAATCTTCCGGCTGTATCTCAAAGCGATGGTACTGTTCCGCTTCTTCCCGCTTGTTACCGATGGGAAGAATATTTTCCACCTTGACGCGCCGGGTTTCCGTATCCGAAATTTTCTCATGGCACAAGGCGCCTAACAAAACCCCGCAGCATTCATTGGGATAAGCTTTTTCCCCTTCCCTGCGTATCGCATCATCCCATTCGGGGGGCAGCAAAATCATTTGGCTTCCTCTGCGGGAAAACCCCAAAATGAATCGGAAAGGTAGCGGGAACCTGAGTCCCCAAGCATCGTTACAATGACACTTCCTGCGGGAACCGTGCGGGCAAGTTTCACCGCGGCGGCAACATTGGCCCCGGAACTGACCCCGGCAAACACCCCTTCCTCATGGGCAAGACGGCGGGCCATCGCATAAGCTTCTTCGGTGCTGACTTCGATAAAATCATCGGCAATTGCAGGATCGTAAAAGCCCGGTTTGATGGTGCTCGCCATGTGCTTGGTCCCCTCAATTCCGTGGAACGGTGAATCGGGCTGAACCGCAATAGTTTTGATGGAAGGATTAAAATCCTTGAGCCGCCGGGAACTCCCCATAAAGGTCCCGGAAGTCCCCATGCCGCTGATAAAATGGGTCACGGTGTGACCAGTCTGTTCCCAAATTTCGACGCCGGTAGAGTTGTAATGAGCCTTCCAGTTGACATCGTTATTGTATTGATTCGGATAAAAATATTTTTCGGGGTGGGTTTCCACCTCAGCCTTTGCCGCAAGAAACGCCCCATCGGAGCTTTCCAGGGGATCGGTCTCCACGATGTCGGCATGGTAGATCCGCATAATTGCCTTCCGCTCCTGGTTGGCGTTGGCAGGCAGGTACAGGCGCACCTTAAATCCGAGCACCGCCCCGAGCATCGCATAGGCAATCCCCGTATTGCCGCTTGTGGCGTCAACAATGATTTTATTGCCGGTTAAAGCTCCCCGCGAAATACCGTCAAGAAGCATCGCTTTAGCGGCCCGGTCCTTCACCGAACCCGAAGGGTTAAAAAATTCAGCCTTTGCGCAGATCAACACCCCCGGCGTCTCCCGCGAGATTTTTTTCAGTTCAATAAGGGGCGTATTCCCCACAAGGTCAAGTATCGTCATCTTCTATTGACACCCGGCTGCTATAATAGTAAGCATAAACAATGTTCCCATGGTCTTCATTTTTACCATACATTATAATTGTCGCCTATACCCCCGGCCCCAATAATATCATGTCGATGAACAATGCCGCCCGGAAAGGTTTCCGGAAAGGCCTCCCCTTCAACCTCGGTGTTTTTGCCGGTTTTTCGATTGTGATGCTGCTCTGCATGGCCTTTTCCAAACTGCTTTTTACGCTGATTCCCCGGATAGCGTTCCCGATGAAAATCGCCGGCGCCGCCTATATGCTATACCTGATTTGGACGATACTCCGGCCCTCAAAAAGTCACGGTGAAAACGACGGTTCAGGCGGCTTTTTTGCAGGCGCGGCCCTGCAGTTCATCAACGTCAAAATCATGATCTACGGGATAACCGCCATGTCCTCGTACATTTTGCCCCATTATTCCGCCCTGCCGCTCCTGATTCTCTTTTCGCTGCTGCTTGCCTTTGTCGGCTTTACCGGAACCCTCTGCTGGTCAGCGTTCGGCACACTCTTCAGCCGCCTTTTTAGAGACCACAAACTGATAATGGACGTGATTATGGTTATCCTGCTGCTGTATTGTGCGGTTTCGCTGTTTTTGTAAAAAATGCCACGAAATAAGCTCAAACCGGTATACGACATTTCCTCCACCACAATAGACAGAGGCTGTTTGAGGGAAGGTGCTTTACCGGTCAAGCGACATCTGGAATTCCCCGCCGGAGGAGTGCAATCCGGCTATGCCGGATTGCTTGCAGAAAGGCAAAGCCTTTCTGCACACAGATAGTGTGGAGTTTTGGTTTACCAAAACTCCAAGCCATTCGTCGCAGGCGAATGGCAAGGCTCCATAGGCGGACTCTACAGGGGAGCGCGTACCGGTAATGCACACGCCCTCAATCTGTGTATGTCTCCCTCGGGCAACCCGGATTCGAACCGGGGACCTCCTAGTCCCGAACCAGGCGCGCTACCAACTGCGCTATTACCCGAAAAATGAAAAACCCGCCTGTAAGACGGGCCCTTCGGTATTAAAAACCCTTGAGTTTTTGCGTAGTAAAAACTCAAAACAACTTCCTGTCCACAAGGACAGGAAGTTGTACGGGAGCGACGGGGCTTGCCTTCCGGTCGCAACCGTCCTGGTTGCTCCCTCCAGGCCGCCTTCGCCCCCTGACGCCGCCATCCATGGCGGCTTTTCCTCGCACTTGCTCGGCGGGGGCTACGGTTCAAGCCCCCACTTCGTGCACTTTTCCAAAGTAAAAAGTTCGGGAACTTTTTACTTAACTTACGGGAGCGACGGGGCTTGAACCCGCGATCTCCGGCTTGACAGGCCAGCGCGAT
>JAISJS010000306.1 GCA_031261385.1 Treponema sp. | reverse complement strand
CCTTTTCCTGGGCTGTTTTGGCCCGCGGCGGCGGATTTTCTGTGTTCGCCCGCCCGTCGGTGCCTTCGGTACGGTTATCCGCCCGCACGGCGGAGAGGAATTCGTTGATGCGTATTTTATACCCCATGGGGACCGTCTGGTCAAAAAATTGAATCCCGAGCGCGATAAGTTCCTTTTTGCCTTCTACCCCTTCCGAACGAATAAACTTTCCTTTCAAAAGAAAACTCTCACGGGGGTCATCAAAATCGACACGCAGAGCCCCTTCTTTTTCAACGAGAAATTTGGCTACTCCCATCATAATAAGTTTAGCGCCGGAGAAGGAAAGATCCCGCAGGATACAATGCCGGGGCACTCCCTGTATAAAAACGGCGCTTTCCTTGGCAAGTACCTTGAGTTTACGCTGGGAATCGGCGGTGATAAGGATGCGTTCTTCCCGCCGTTTGGCGGAATTGACATTGGCGTCGAGAAGCCGACCCATAACTTCGATAAGATCATCCGGCGGCCGCTGGGTAAATTGCAGGGTGAACATTGCCACGTCTTTTGATCCCCCATAGGGGGCAAAACCCATGGAACGGGCGTTTACAAAGAACGTTACCGGGTTCCCGGTTTCCTGATTTTTAAAGCAGAAACGCAGGCTTACATAGTTATTGGCCTGCTGGAGCTTTTCCACGAGGCCGGACCTCATATTTGCGACAATTTTTGCCCCCTGAAAGGACGATGAGTAAATTACGCAGGGCCAAAAGTCGCTTACGCACTTTAGGTGTACCTGCTGAGTCATAAGCCCCGTAACCTGGATAATTTCTTTGGTAAAGGTTACGTCTATCCCCTTGAACCTGTCGTAGTAGACCGTAATTTTTTGACTGGTTAACACACCCATTGCTTCTACTATAAAGGGCTTTTGGACATACGTCAATCAGCGCAGTAATTAAGTTGTGATTATGCGTTTTGAATTATTGCAAAATTCACTGAAATCGGCGATAATTTTGCGTTACCATGGAAAAGCGAATTTATATTATCGGACACCGGAATCCCGACACCGATTCGGTGGTATCCGCCGCAGCGTATGCACGGCTTAAACAGGCCCAGGGCATACATAATTGTTTTGCCGCCCGAGCGGGAAAAATAAATCCCCAGATTGAATATATCTTTAACCGCTTCAAGGTACCCGTGCCGGAATATCTCCCGGACCTTATCCCCAAAGCGGAGTACTATATTTCCGATCCTCCGGCGGTGGTAAGCGCCGATGCAACGGTCTGGGAGGCGTTGGAGCAGCTGCAGCAGGGCGGGGCGCGGGTGCTGCCTATCGTGGATGCGGACGGCAAATACCAGAGTATGCTTCACTATAAAATTTTTGCCCGGTACATCATTACCAATATTAACCCCAACAAGAAGTCCGCCTTTTCTGTCTCAATCGATCATCTGGTTAAGACCCTGCGGGCCAAGGCAGTAACGCTTTCTGATAACCGGGAGGTCAGGAAGTCTCCGATTGTCGTGGCGGCTTCGTACACCAAATATTTTATGGATCATCTGGAAGCGGAGAATCCGGAAAACGCCCTGGTTATCGTGGGGGATCGCTGGGATGTGCATGAATTCTGCATAAAGCGGAAGGTGCGGGCCCTTATTCTTACCAACAATCTTGAACTGGGCCCGGGGCTTGCCGAACTGGCAAAGGAAAATCATGTTTCGGTTATAAGCAGCCCCTACGATACTTCTTCCACGGCAATGCTGATAGTGTATTCAGCGCCGGTGGGCGCAATCGGGGATGATTCGGCGCCGCTCGTACACCTGACCGATACGATAAAAAAAATACGGGAGCCCCTTTCCCATGCGCCGTCCCGCTGTCTTCCCATCGGCGACGATGAAGGCCGCATTGCAGGGGTTATTTTTGAAGGGGACCTTATCAAGGAACCCAACATCGAAGTGATCATGGTTGATCATAATGAGATGTCCCAGGCCATTGAGGGAATTGAAAATTACAAAATACTTGAGGTGATCGATCATCACCGGCTCGGGAATTTTTCCACCCGGTATCCGATTACCTTTATTAACAAGGTGGTCGGGGCAACCTGTACGATTATTACCAACCTGTACCGTGAACAGCATGTTCCCCTGGAAAAGGACACCGCCTCGATACTGCTCTGCGGCGTTCTCTCAGATACCCTCGCTCTCCATTCGGCAACCACCACCGACACCGACCGTGAAACCGCAGAGTATCTGTCCGGGATAAGCGGCCTGGATATAAAGCAGCTTGCACAGGATATGCAGTCGGTCGTGAACCAGGTCAATGCGCTGCCGGCGGAGGAACTGGTGTCCATGGACATGAAGGAATACTCCGAACAGGGAATTACCTTTTCCGTCAGCCAGATTGAAACCGATGCACCGCAGGCCATCGTTGCCCGCAAAGAAGAAATTTTTGCCGCCCTGGAAAAATCCTGCAGCGCAAAGGGCCTGCTTTTTTCCGCACTCCTTGTCACCGATGTAACGGCCCTGGACTCCCTGTTTTTTACGGCGGGAAAAAAATCCTTTACCTCCCAGCTTCACTTTCCGCAGGCTGATGACGGCATTTATATATTAAAGGAAATAGTTTCCCGCAAGAAACAGCTTATCCCGCTGCTTGCCGAACTTATAGAAAAGATGATGGCAAACTAGGAGCCGTATTTGTAACCCAATAAAGAAAAAAACTTAACGCCAAAAGGTCTGCACAGCCGCCGGGACTGATGTTTTTTTCGATAAACTCCGTATCCAGTTGTGCCGCATACTCTGCCATTACCGGAGGTTCCGGCTTTGCGGCAAGGAACGTTTTTGTGTCGTTCTGAATTTTTTCAAGGGCCTCTGTTCCCGAACGGTGAATAATATTGGTATCGGTAACAACGGTGAGCAAATTAAAAAACACCTCAAGCCCGGCCTCATTTAAACTGCGGCCCGTGGAAAGGGCCCGGCGCAGCACGGGCAGGGCATAATCGCGGACTGCGGGAAAGCCCTGTTTTGCCTCCTCTCGTATCCCGCCTATCCCATAGCGCTTATGTATCGCCTCGCCGTGGGAAAGATCGTTTTCAGCGTTAAAATCGCCGCTTATGCGGCGCGTCATCGACGCGATAAACTCAAGCAGTTCTTCGGCGGTGATCTTTTCTTTCTGCCTGAAAAAAAATCCGAAGGCGGCGCTTGCAAGACCTATGGAAAAGATAAGCCCCCGGTGGGTGTTCGCCCCGCCTGTTGCGGCAAGCATTTCCCGTTCGGCGGTTTTTCCTGCGGGCCGCAGGCTGTCGAACAGGGCGGGGGGATCGGCAGCAGAGTCAAAGCCTGCAAGGGCGCAGAAACGGAAGTAGGGAATAATCGCCGCAGTGGAATCTATGAACGAAAAGAAATTCATGTCGCGGTGGGCGCCGTTATTTGCCCGGTCCACAAGGCCCGGTTTGGGGGTGATCGCCGCCTCACTCAACAGCGCCCTGAGCGCCGTTCCGGCGGCAAGGTCTGCAAGCTGATCCCGGCGGAAACGGACCATTATCTTTACCGCAGCGTTTGCAAGTTCGCTTGCATCGTGAGTGCGGCTGCGGCCGCAGACAAACGCATCGCCTGAACAGATAAGGCATTTCCGCCCGCCTTTACCCGAATCCCTGCGGGAAATTTTTGTGCCGTCCGGTTTAAGCACGTCAATGTCGAAAAGCCGCCCCAAAGGATGCGAATCTTCAATGTAACTTGAAAGTTCCTTGCATTTTTCCGGCAGGGCGTTTACCAGAATAAAACAGGTAAAGCCGCCTGCATCTTCAAAACTTTCCTCGTGAATAACAGGAATTTTTTCGGTTTCAAGTGTACGTTTTACCGCGTTTATTTCTTCGCGAAATGAACAACCGGCAAGAAAAAAGTGTTTATATTCACCTGGCATATTAAGCCCCAGGCTGAGTAAGGGAAAAGAAAACTGTTTGAGGAGCGCATTCTGCCGCCGGTTTTTTTCTTCCCGGAACGCCAGCACTTCTTCAAGCGTTACTTTTTTTGCCCCTTCAAAAAAATTCACCCCCGGTCCCTCCTCCGCTTTAAATAGTGTCTGTCTATATTAAAGGAAAAAAACGAAAAACACGAGACCAAAATAATAGACCCTATAACAGCCTTGGCAAATTCCTGAACTTTTTATACAATCCTCTGGGAAAAGGGAAAAGACAATAGAGTGACCGGAAAAAAAGATAGTACAGAACAGGCCCTTAAATTAACCCTCGAATTGTTCGGAACCCCGGAAGAAGTCCGGGAGATGGCGGCAACCGACCGGGAGGCCGGTAAAGGTATCCCTTAAAAGAAGGATGCAGGTATCTTGGCCCCTGGCGTGTCCTTTCGGACCCTCTAGGAAGCCCCTCTCTCATGCTGCAGCATGGATACACCCTCTATTACCAGTATAACTTAAGCCCCGTATTTAGTCAAGAATTTCTCTCTATCTGTTAGCAATTCCAAATTCAAGAAAGAATACAAACCGCAAAGTCGAAGAAGTCGAAAAAGGAAGGAAATTTTCTTATTCCTTCTTTAACTTATTCAACTTATTCGACTTTGCGGTTAAATTT
>JAISJS010000279.1 GCA_031261385.1 Treponema sp. | reverse complement strand
TTAGCTATGGCATGGAGATTGATACTATCGAACAACCTTTAGATGGTGGAACGTTTAATACAGGCATACTAGCCTATCCAAGCGTATCTCTTGGAGGTACCATTAAGGTAGATCCGAAGCTCATCTTTGATATGAACACCACTACGTGGACCATACCCCTGGAGGCAACTACCGCCGTCCAACTGTTGTTCCTGAATATCCATCTGGGAGTAGGGGCGGATCTCGCTTTTGGTGGAAACAATATGAACCTCAAGTTAGACGCTGATGTCAGCTTGGAAGATCTACCTTTCGGCCTTAAGCAGAAATCTGAAACTGGAACCCTGAGTGTGTCCGGGGGTGGAAATATGGCTCCCTCGTTCTTCAACTTTAAAGTTATGACCGGTGTAGGGTTTAAGCTCGGGCCGGTTATTCTTGATATTCCTCTTACCCTGTACCCCTTTGGAGGAACCGGTGCCAACGTGGGTATCACCCTCGGTGTCTCTATATAAGCCCTAAAACATTCTAAAAAAGCCCCGCTGTTTGGCGGGGTTTTTTTGTGGGTAGGCCGTATTCCGCAAGCCTGTTTTATGCCATACTAAAATTACCAATTGAGGCTGGGGGCGTATTTTGCAAAACTTTGAATATTATAACCGGACAAAAATTATTTTTGGCAGGGGTACGGAAAAAGCCGTGGGCAGGGAAACCGCCGCATACCTCAAGGGTCAGGATCTGCGGATATTACTGCACCATTCCGGGGGGCACGCGGTCAAATCCGGGCTTCTGGATACCATCAAGGACAGTTTGAAAAAGGCCGGTGTTGCATGGGTGGAACTTTCCGGGGTAAAACCCAATCCCCGGCTGTCCAGGGTATACGAAGGGATCGAACTCTGCAAAAAGGAAAACCTCAAATTTATTCTGGCGGTGGGAGGCGGTTCGGTCATCGATTCCGCCAAAGCCATTGCCCTGGGAGCCTGTTATGATGGGGATGTGTGGGATTTCTATGCCCGTAAAAAAACCCCCGCCGCCGCCTTACCCCTTGGGGTGGTGCTGACCATTCCTGCGGCGGGCAGCGAATCCAGTATCAGTTCGGTGATCACCGATGAGCGGGGACCCTGGAAGCAGGGGGTCAACACAGAATGTATACGCCCGGTATTCTCCATCCTGAACCCCGAGTTGAGCTACAGCCTGCCCCCCTATCAAACCGCCTGCGGGATTGCGGATATGCTGGCCCATATTATGGAACGGTACTTTACCAAAGAGCCCCATGTGGATCTTACCGATGAACTCTGCGAAGGGGCCATGCGGGCCATCATCAGAAACGCCCGGCGGATCTTTTCCGGCGGCGGGGAGGACTACAACGCCCGGGCGGAAATCATGTGGGCGGGAAGCCTGGCCCACAACAACCTCCTCAGCACCGGCCGGATTGGGGACTGGGCCAGCCATGGTATCGAGCATGAACTTTCCGCGCTCTACGATATTGCCCACGGCGCGGGGCTTGCCATCATCTTCCCCGCCTGGATCACCTATAACATCAAGGAAGATACCCCCAGGCTCGCCCGGTTTGCCGCCGAAGTATGGGGTGTGGACGGGGCCTTCTACGATCCCAAACAGGCCGCCCTGGAAGGGGTTTTCAGGATGAAGAATTTTTTCCGGTCCATCGGACTTCCCGTGTCCTTTGCCGACGCAAAGATCCCCGCCGACCGGATTCCCGAAATGGCCCGGCGAGCGGTCCGCTTTGGTCCCCAGGGTAATTACAGGTCCCTGAACGCCGGGGATGTGGAAGCTATCTACCGTATTGTGGCGGAAGAAAAATAAGGGAAACTGGTATCGAAATGTCTGGTATTAAAATGCCGGGCGCGTTGACATTCCGGTAACCCCATACGATAATTATACCAATGACCCTGAGCCATGACGAAAAAATAGAAATGATGCGATCCCTCAACTGGGATTACAATGTATCCCCGGAGGATATGCTGGCGGTGGTTGAAGGCAGACTCGACAGCGCCGCCGGTTTTGACCAGGACCGCATATTTCTGCGCTGCCTTGGCCGGGTGCCATGGTACCGGATTATAGCACTTTGGGGGGTAGATAAGGTTAAGGAACTCTATACCCCAAAAATTACCCGGGCACTTTTCCCCCGGGAACTAAGGACTCAATATGATTTTGCCCTCGCAGTATTACGAAGAGAGCCTGTATCCACTCCAGAATGGGGTTCTGAATATCATAAGCAACTGCAAAACATCGTTTTATCTAACCGGTGGCACCGCTCTTAGCCGTGCTTACTATCACCACCGGTATTCTGATGATCTCGATTTCTTTGTAAACAATGACAGTGATTATGCAGAACAGGTTGATATCATTCTTGCCGCATTAACCAAAAATGGTTTTACACTCGATGCCGCATCAAAAATAAAAAACATAACCTTTACTTCTCTTAAAGTCGGATGGGAAAAATCCGACACGCTGTTAAAACTGGATTTTGTTAATGATTCAACGCTGCATTTTGGAGACATTCAGAAAACGGCCTTGTTTGACCGGACTGATCCAATACGGAATATTCTTTCAAACAAACTGAGCGCCCTGTTCCGTTACGCCGCAAAGGATGTTGCGGACATCCGGGAAATCGCCCTGCACGAATCAATTAACTGGTCGGAGATATTCCGTGAGGCACGGGAAAAGGAAGGGGGTGTTGATACGCCCATAATAGGTGAAATCCTGCGGGGTATGCCGCAGACAGAATTCGACGGCGTTATCTGGACACGGAAACCCGAATGGGCGGTTTTTTGTGCGGATATCGAAAGGATTGTGCTGGATATGATGAGCGGGTAGACATCCGCTCCCATGTTCGTCTTCCGCCTAAATCTCAACAAATATTTCCGGCGCAATCCGTTGCAAAAATTCTTTAATTTGTCTCGCACAGTTCAGTGCCTGTTTCGTAGTAATCAAGTCTGTATCCGCATACCTGCGCCACTCTTTGGCATCATCAATATACTCATCCATATAACACCAATCCATTGTTAGCAATAAACCGGTCTATTGACGGACGCGTTTTCCGGTACAAAAAAGCGCTTTGTTTTTTGACAATCAGGTCAACCGGCATGGATTTTTTATACGCTATTGCAAGCCGAA
>JAISJS010000127.1 GCA_031261385.1 Treponema sp. | reverse complement strand
TCCCGGCGCAGGAATTTCCGCAGCAGCCGGGTCAGGATGGCGATCCCCCCGCCCACGGCAACGCTCCAGATCAGGCTTTTTCCGGGGTCCAGGCCGGTGAGGAGGGCAAAGAGGCCCGTGGGACCCGCTCCCAGGGCGAAGTAGACCGCCATTCTGAGGAAACCCAGGATACCCGTGAGGATCCGCAGACCCGAATCGCCGCCTTCAACCTGGGAACCATGGTGGGCCGTGTGCTCCCCGTCCCCGGGATCATCGTCATCCGCCGGATGATCGAAAACCCCGAGGAAATCTACGATGGTAATGCCCAGGCCGAACACGGTGAGGGCTATATAGATGATGAACAGGTTACCCACGTAGTAAGTATCTATCCATTGGGGGCAAGTAGCAAGGACAAATATCGGATTAAACGCCGGGAGGGGGACCCTCCGGGGAGGCTTCATTCTTTTTCACTGACAGGACCCCTGTACCGTCATCAACGCGGGTGTACCTGGCGTCCGGGGAAATCTACATCTTTAACCCTGTCTGGCTTATACTTTGTACAAAGGTTCTCTGGGCAAATATATAAATTAAAATCAATGGTCCGAGGCACATCAATATCCCCGCCGCCACGGTCATTTGAGGACTGGGCATCATTTCAAGCGGATACCGCCGCTGCCACATTTCAGCAAACCTGCCTTCCAGGGACAATAACTGCGCTGAAATAACGTGCAGTTTTGAAAGGAACAATGAGGTATACAGCGAGTCCGTCCATTGCCAGACAAAAGAAAAAAGAAAGCAGGAAACAACCATGGGGACCGTGTCGGGCAAGACAATCTGCGCAAAGGTACGGAAGCGGCCGCAGCCGTCCACATCGGCGGCATCTTCAAGATCCTTGGGCATGGTCCTGAAATATTGATGGAGCATATAAATATACAAACCGCTTTTTACACCCATCCCGAATGCGTAAAGCACAATATAACCGCCGGATCTTCCTATCAGATTAATGGTGTTTCCCGTTATTAATCTGATGACCCCAAAAACATCAAAGAACATAAAATTAAGGTACAGCGGGCCGAATATGGTCTGCGGAGGTACAAGGATGACAACAAAAACGCTCAAAAATAAAATCTTTTTAAGGGGGAAGTTGTAACGGCTGAAGCCGTAAGCCGCAAGGGTACAGACGCACACCTGCAGCAGGGCGCTGAAAAAAACGATGACAAAGGTAACGGCCAGGGTTAAGGGATATTCCAGCAGTTCAAAGGCGTAGGCATAGTTGGAAAAGGTAAAGTGCTTGGGGATATAAACCACCGTTCTGTCCCGGTAATCATCAAACCCCATAAAGGAAGCGCTTATTTTTTCTATTATGGGCATGACAATAAGGAAACACAGGCCGAATAAAATAAGAGCCCTGAATATGCCGTAGATAATTGCGAGGGTGTTTTTCTGTGCTATGTATGTTGAAGCCTGGTTTTTTTTCCGCCCCGGTAAATTTTTTGTGTGTAAACGGTAGCCCCTTCTAATCATAGTAGTACACCCTTCTGGATATCAGTAAATTCACTATCCCCAGTATCAGTATCACCGCAAGAAAATACACCCAGGCCATGGCGGAATAATAGCCGTATTCCATGTTCTGCATCAATATACGGCGGATCCTCATCATCAACTCATTGTCGGTTCTTAAAAAATAGTCAACCACACTGTATACAATATTTACCACTATCAGGGGACTTACCATGGGAAAGCTGATCTTCCAGAAACTCTCCCATTTTGTGCTTCCCTCCATTTCCGCCGCCTCAAACATGCTTGGGGGTATCGATTGAAGCGCCGAAAGAAAAATAATGATCTGAATACCCGATGACATAACAATAAGTTGAATTTGATCAACAATATCAAAAATATAATCGGAAAAACTTGCAAAGGCATTGTTGTTGCCGATGCCGGAAAATATATCCTGAATGAAAAACGAAACCGAATATTTTGCAGTGTTGGCTTCCTGATATATACCGGCCATGCTGTTCAATAGGGTGCTGTTAAGTTCAAGCTGTACAATGATCCCCGATGAAAAAATAACCGGAAGAAAAAAGATCGCCCGCACCAGTCCTCTTCCCGGAAAATGCTGGTTAAGGAGCACCGCTATAAAAAGGCTAAAAATGAGAATGGCCGGTACAATAAGAACCATTCTGAGGATCTCTTCGCTCAATAGCCGGGTAAAATCAGGATCGATGAGAAACACCCTGCGTAAATTATCAAGCCCGGTAAAGGTCATGGAATACTGTTGTTTAACCGCATTGATCTCGACCCTGCTGAATACCATTAAAAAGGACTGAATAAGGGGGATCATCAGAAAAGCAATAAAGCCTGCCATAAAGGGAAGTATAAAAAGATACCCTATAAGGGCCTTTCTGGTCTCCAGGGACGGATGTAATTTTCCGGCGCGTAACAGCTTCACTTTATGTAACCCTCTTCCTTTATAACCCGGTAGCTTAAGGCACCGACATCAAATTCGCCATAGGAGTATGCGGATCTGCCTGTGTTCACAATCACCCTGGTTCCGTCCTCGTATACCGTTATTGTTACTTCCGGCGTCAGGATTTGGTGATCCTCTATTTTTTGTGCGTACAATCCCTTAAAATCCTTCTGGAACTTTTTATACAGGGCATCCGCATCGCCTATCCAGTCATCATAGTTATTCGCATAAAATTGCCGGTAATTTGTTTCCTGCAGCGCCATGGTTTTTTCTTTTATAAAACTGAAATAAAGTCCCGCGCCGCTTTCAATACATTTTAAAAGATTAAGGGTGTAGTCTTCCGCCAGATTGATGGGATTACCCATATAGGAGACAATGCCGTGGAGAACGATTTGGTAAAAAGGTACGGAATGATCGGTGATGCCATAGGCATGATCGGTCAGGGGCATCTCGGTGATGAGATCCGCATAGGGGACCGCATATATATTTCCCCTGGGGATCAGTATATTTACATCTTTATTTTTAAGTTCATTGAGGGCTGCGGCCTGCATCTTCATTGAATCTTCCCGGCTTACAAAACGTTTTTCGTAGTAATCGCCCCCAAGGCGTCTGCCTATGCTTCTGAGCCCTGTTCCCATGCCGTACTTTTGGGCGCTTTCCGCAAAGGATCGAATAAGTTTTTCCGTATACCCCGGCGTGGCGATGTACGAAGGTTTTTCGATGACCGATGTTTTGACAAATCCATACACCACAGGGTTATACGGGAAAATTTCAGCGATATCTCCGCTGATGTACCGTATTGCATCCCGGTTGACAACAAAACTGTCAAAAAGGCTGTTCCTTCGGATATACATTAAATCGCCTTCGCCATAGATTCGGTATCCGAACCTGTTTGACGCGGATACGAGTTTCCGTAAATCATTTGCGCCGCCGAGTTCGGAAATTAAATGTACCTTTTCGGGATTACCATGTTCCACCGAGTCATTGAACCATCCGGTCAGCTTGATATCCACATCCTTCCATTCGAGGGCGGAAAAATCAGCAAGCATAATCTCAGCTTCGCGAAAAGAAGTCAGCTTTAACGGCAGCCTTAAGGGTATACCCAAACGGTTCTGTACTTTATCTACCGCCCCGATGATTTCCACCGCCACCGGGGTATCTTCCGGCGTCCTGTTGCCCAGGGACGGGTTGTTTTCCAGAATATACCGGCGGTATTCCTTTGCCATGCCCACATAACCGTTTTCGGTACAGGGGATGAACCGGATAGATGATTGCTGCCCCGCCGGAGGCTGGGTTTCAAATTTTGTCAGCGAGTTGTCCATTTTTTCCGAGAATCCGACTTCCATTTGGTGCATAATGGTGAATTGCGCATACACATTATTCCAGGGGGTGTTTCTGCCGGATACATCTGCCTTGATAACCCCATAGGCGGATCCGTCTTCTATGATGCCGAGCAGGGCGTTGTTGTTTTTTTCTATGCCGAAGACCGGAAAGGATGCATAATTATCCTGTACCATTGCTTCGCGGAAGAGTCCCTCGTCCCAGCCATAGATTGTATTACTGTATTCAAGCTGCCCGAATTTGCCATTGTTAAAACCTATGATGGCCCCGCTTCCGTCGGGGACAAAAAGGTAACCCTCATCGGTCAAACCCCCGGTACAAAAATTCGGAAGAATATCCAGTTGATAAATGGGAAATTGTTTCGGGTATGCCAGCCGGTCAAAGGGTACGCTCACCACCAGGGAGTTGTCCTCCAATTCGTAATGAATGGTACCGTTGAATACCGGCTTGGCGGTTACCACGGATCCGTTATGCCGCGCCTGATCCTCTTCATAGTCTTCGAAGGTATACCCCGCCTTTTGCAGTAAAACATCAATACGTCCCCGCATGGCGTCGGCGGTACCCGGCGACATTACCCAGACCCTGCCGTCCTTTAAATCGGGGTACAGGGCGAGTATATCGTTTTTATTCTCACCGGTTCCCAGAATATCAATATTGTAGAGGCGGTAAAGCATCTTAACCTGATTTTGCTCATCCGCAGTAAGGTTGTCCAAAAAATACTGGAGACGTTCTTCCCTGATCGCTTCGGGAATATAAAATATCCGCGCCGCATC
>JAISJS010000117.1 GCA_031261385.1 Treponema sp. | reverse complement strand
GGCGGCTTCTATGGCGGCGTTCATCGAAAGCAGGTTTGTTTCGGCGGCAATATTCTGCATCACCTTGTTGATTTCCAGGAGGCCTTTGCTTTCCTCGGCAATCTCCTGAATATCCGTGGATACTTCCTGCAGACCGGCGCGGCCTACATCGGAAGCTTCGGTAAGATCCTGGACGCTTTCCGTGTTCTTTGCCAGGGTATTCGTAACCGACTGAATGTTGGCTATCATCTCCTCAATGGCGGAGGATGATTTGGACACGCTGATGGTCTGGTTTTCGACATGACCGTTAAGTTTATCAATGTTGACGGTGATCTGTTCCATCGTCGCATTGGTCTCTGTGACCGATGCACTCTGGTTGATTACCCGGCCCTTAATGCTCTGAATGTTGGCAGTGATCTCGTTGATCGCCGCCGCGGTCTCCGTCATGTTGGCAGCCAGTTTGTTCCCGATATCAAAAAGTGAACCGGCCTGTTTTTTGATGGTAACAACCATGTTCCGGATTTTTTCCAGAGTCTTGTTAAAGTACCGGGCAAGGTCGGCAATCTCGTCTTTACCCTTTACTTCAATTGTTTTGGTAAGGTCGCCTGCGCCTTCGGAAATATCTTTAAGGGTAAGGGCAACCGTAACAATGGGTTTAATGATGTTCGATATAAACACAAAGATGATAAGCGCCGCTATAAGGACGGCAGCCGAAGCAATTATAAACGTAAAGATTTTCATGGTATGTACGCTTTTCATCACTACCGCTTCGTTTACCGAAGCGATAATGGCCCAGGGCCGTACCGCTTCACCGATATAAAACGGATAAAATTGCCGCAGGGTCCGGTCGACTTTTTCCGTCATTACGACAGGCGTTCCGGTTTCAAGGGCGTCTTCCATCAGGAGAACTTCATCGGCGCCGAACCATTCGCTGTTATCCTGTAAGGTAGTACCGATTAACGCTTCCTCATGGTGAGCCACGATGGTCCCGTTGGGAGATGCAAGTCCGGCAGATCCCACGCCGTAGGGCTTTATGTCCCTGATAAGTTCTTGTGTATAATTCAGATTAACCTGAATACCGACAATGCCGACCACTTCACCGTCATGCTGCCGCTGAATGGGCGAAATAAGGGTTACCGAAAAATCTTCTTCGCCATCAATATAAAAGACGGAAGGATCGGTTACCCGGTGATCGGCGGACATTCGTGAAAGTTCAAATGGCGCTTCGTTGTATGACTGCAGCTTTACCTGTCCGTTGCTCCTGACAAACCACGGAATAAAATTGCCTGCTTCGTCGGCGTCAACGTCGCCGGTATGCAGGCTGTCCATACCGTCGAGGATACCCGGCTTCCAGACTGAATACACGCCCACCCAGTTTTTGTTGGCGTTAAAAAGGCTGAGAAGGGTTTCCCGGATCCGGCCGCGCCGCTCATCAGGCGCTATATCTTCATATCCGCTCATGACCTGGCCTGCGGCCTCGGCGGCGTCCAGATACTGCTGATAATGAGATGCCAGTTGAGCGGCATATTTTGCCGTATCCGATTCCAGATTTTCCTGCGCTGCCGTTATTTGCAGCGCCGATGCCCGCTGTAAAAGGACAACAGAAATCGTGGAAATAATAACAACCATAATCGCGATCATTATTAACGTCAGTTTGAATCGTAACTTCATTTGTATTATTCTCCTTTTTTTGTTGTGATTTTAAGTTACAAATATAAATTACTTAAACCTTACTTATTCGGTCAAGTAAAATCATTTCAAAACGTTGATTTTTTGCTTCAAATGTAATTTTCTTGCCGGTACGGTGATTTTTTAGTATATTTGAGTATTATAGATACATGATTCCCCTGCATAAACTTGAAAAATTGCCCCGCTCCCAACGGCTCCGCAAGATTGGAAAAACCTTTGCCGAGGCTGAGCTTCGCCTTTTACGCGACGGACAACCGCTTTCAAGTACCGAATTAATCTATTTTGCAGATACGCTGAAAATCCTGCTTCAGGATACTGCTTTTTCCGCTGTGGTTACGCAGGCCCTGCGTGCTGCGCTTGAAATACTTCACGCCGAAAAACCGGAGGCTGCGCCGGTACTGCGCGCCCTCAATTCGATAAAACACCTACTGCTTGCAGAAACGGGCCGTTATCCTGCGGATTGGGATTTTGTTGACGGAGACGGCAAACTGGAAAGCGGGCGGAGACGGTTTTTTGCGGGGATGCAGGTGTACCTTGAGGATATACGCTCGCCGTTTAACGTAGGAGCGATGTTCCGCACGGCTGAGTCTTTCGGCGTGGAAAAACTATGGCTCTCTCCGCTCTGCGCGGATCCGCATCATCCACGGGCAGAGCGGACCGCCATGGGCTGTGTTGAGGTACTGGATTGGGAACGCTTGTCAGAGGACCCTTTTATAGTATCAAATAACGTACTAAATTCTGACCGTAATGAACTTTTAAAGGTACCAAATTCAGGTCCTTTTATGGGGCCTTTTTTTGCCCTGGAAACAGGCGGCGTCCCCCTGGCCGAATTTCCGTTTCCCCGCCGGGGGATCATGATTGTAGGATCGGAGGAGCTCGGGGTAAGCCCGCAGGCGCTTGCCCGCTCGGATGCATCTTTGGGTAGGGTATCCATCCCCACATTCGGGGCAAAAGGCAGCCTTAACGCATCGGTGGCCTTTGGAATCGCCATGCAGGCTTTTGCCGCCGGGTTATCAGGATGATATATCAGTATTGTATTATTAATGGAATTTCATTACACACTTTGACAATTTGTCATTATTGCGCTATAATTTTTAAAGAATATTCAGCTTTTATGTAAAATGAGGCACATGAAAATAAAGCCCCTGCTGTATAAATACCTTTTCTCGGAAGCCGTGCCTGTGGAGGGGCGCATTCTCAATCTGGTCTTTTTGTTTGGGATATGCGGCGCCCTTGTTACTACGATCGTTAATCTTATTGAAGGGGCCGGTATTTTTTCGGTGCTGTTCACGCTGGGTATGGCGGTAGCGGCCCTTTTCCTGGTCATCATCAGCAATAAATTATACAGCGATAAATTTAATGCATATAAAATAACCGCGTGGATTGCCGTGATTGTGATATGCGACATACTCATGCCGCTGATGTTTTTTGCAAGCGCCGGGATTGAGAGCGGTATGCCCGGATATTTTGTTATGTGTATGGTGCTTATCTTTTTGGTAATGGATGGCAGGGAATGCGTGATCATGGTGATTATCAACATGGCGCTGACTGCCGCCTGTTATTATGTGCAGCACCGTTTTCCCCGGTTTGTTATCCCGTTCAGTTTTGAACTGCACCGCGAGATCAATCATGTGCAGACCATTTATATCGCAGGCCTTTTAATCGGGTTCATCATTAAGTATCAAATTTCAATTTATAAAGCTGAAAAAAAGAAAGCGGAGGACGCGGTTAAGGCAAAATCGGATTTTCTTGCCAATGTTTCGCATGAACTCCGCACCCCGCTTAACGCCGTTATAGGCCTGGGGGAACTGGAACTCCGCAAGGAACATAAAAACGATACAACGGTTAATCTGGAAAAAATTCAGGATTCGGGAAAGGTGCTTCTGAGCATCATCAACGATCTGCTGGACCTTTCAAAAATTGAATCGGGAAAGTTTGATTTGATCCCGGTGGAATATAATGTTGCCAGTCTTATCAATGATACGGTAAGCCTTAATATTGTGCGGATTGGCAGCAAGCCCATCAATTTTCACTTAAAGGTTGATCCGGAAATTCCGACAATTCTTTTTGGCGATGAACTGCGGATACGCCAGATCCTGAACAATCTTTTGAGCAATGCCTTTAAATATACAAAAGAGGGAAGCGTCGATCTTGTCATCACGGGAGAAAAATCGGAGAACAGTTTGACTTTGGTATGCGCCGTCACCGATACGGGGATCGGTATCCGGCAGGAAGATGCGGGAAAACTTTTTGGAGTGTATAATCAGGTTGATACCCGGAGCAACCGTCATATCGAAGGAACCGGCCTTGGGCTTTCAATCTGCAAAAACCTCACAGAGATGATGGGCGGAGTAATTTCCGTACAAAGTGAATATGGAAAGGGCAGCGCTTTTACCGTAAGGATTCCGCAAAAAATTGGTAACCCAGCGCCTGTTGGGGAAGAAAATGCCCGGAACCTTGAAAAATTCCGCTACAATACGATAAAGCGGGACAGGCGGCGTTCTTCCCGTCTTCAGCTTCCGTATGCCCGGGTTTTGGTGGTGGACGATGTATCGACAAATCTTGATGTCGCCAAGGGGATGATGCTTCCCTACGGCATGGATATAGACTGCGTTACATCCGGTCATGAGGCAGTGCAGCTGATTCAGGATAACAAAACTCATTATGATGCAATCTTTATGGATCACATGATGCCCGATATGAACGGAATAGAAGCAGTCAGAATAATCCGCAATGAGATTGGAACCGGTTATGCGAAAGCGATACCGATCATCGCCCTCACGGCCAATGCAATTGTCGGCACCGATGAGCTGTTCCTTAAAAACGGTTTCCAGGCGTTTTTATCAAAACCCATCGATTCAATCAAATTGGACAAGCTTTTGCATACCTGGGTACGAAACAAAGACAAGGAGGCGGCTATCCTGCCTTCTGCAGTCCCCGCCGGTGTAAAAAATATTCAGGAAGATTCCGTGAGTTTTTCTTTTACCCATCCTGTCGACGGTATGGATTTTACTGAGGGGCTGGGCCGGTTTTTAAATAATGAAAAAACATATCTGCGGATTTTAAAAGCCTTTGTTCTCGGTATGCCCCCCTATATGAATAAAGTGCAGGCCTTTACCGAAGATCAAAGTGAACTGGAAAAAAGCCTTAATGATTACATCATTACCGTACATGGCATCAAGGGCTCAAGCTACGGCGTGGCGGCAAACACAGCGGGTAAAAAGGCTGAAGAGCTGGAACAGGCGGCAAAGCGCGGCGACCTTGATTGGGTAATGGCTCATAATTGGGAACTTGTCAATGTTATGAATAAACTGCTTGCCGATTTGACAAATATGGCGGAGCGTGGATACCATTAAATCCGGGACGCATACCAAAGAGCGGAGCGGGCACAGGTGAAACTTTTAACCGTTGACAGCATTGAAGAAGCCCGGATCAAATTGCTGAACTGTATGAAAGACCGGGCGCCCGTAACAGACCGGATAAATTCACCGGATGCTTTGGGAAGGATTTTGGCGGAGGATATTTCCGCTGATGGCGATATTCCGAATTTCCGCCGCTCCACTGTGGACGGGTATGCAGTAGTTTCGGCGGATACCGCAGGAGCCGGTGAGGCGATTCCGGTTTTTCTAAAATGTGCGGGATCGGTTGAAATGGGAAAAGCGGCGGGCTTTTCCCTGCATCGCGGAGAATGTGCCCTTGTGCCCACCGGCGGCATGATTCCGGACGGGGCGGACGCAGTGGTTATGGTTGAGTATACCGAAAAGGCCGGGGACAATTCCACAGCGGTTTACCAAAGCGCCGCTGTGGGCAGCAACATTGCCGAAGCCGGTGAGGACCTCCGCAACGGAGAAATATTTCTGCACCGGGGCGCGTGTATACGTTTCCAGGAGATCGGCGCTCTTGCTGCGGCAGGCATAACCACAATTCCGGTATATGCGCCCCTGCGTATCACCCTTGTTTCCACCGGGGATGAGTTGATTCCGCCTTCTGCCGCGCCTGAAACCGGTGAGGTCCGGGACATTAACAGCTGGGCATTGTGTGCTCTTGCGGCCCGGAACGGTTATCAGGTGATGAGCCAAAAACGCATCGGGGATGATGAGGCGCTTTTGGAAAGGGCAGTGCGTGAAAGCCTTGCCTCGTCGGATGTGGTCGCCGTATCGGGGGGAAGTTCCCAGGGCGAAAAGGATGCCACGGCACGGATTTTTTCCCGTATTGCAAAGCCCGGTATTTTTACCCATGGCCTTGCCGTCAAACCGGGAAAACCCACGATACTCGGGTTTGATGAAGTAACGCAGACCATACTCGCGGGACTGCCGGGTCATCCCGTGTCGGCGATGATGGTTTTTGAAATTCTTTTTTCCTGGCTTGCCCGGAAACTCACCCATCAAAGCGAACCGGTTCCCATTCCGGCAAAAGTTCCGTGCAACATTCCCGGCGCTCCGGGAAAAACTTTATACCAGCCGGCGCTGCTCCGCAGTGACGATAACGCTCCATTTGCTTATATTGCAGAACCTGTTTTTGGCAAATCGGGGATGATCAGTACCCTTACCCGCGCAGGAGGATACATCATCATCGACAAGAACAAAGAAGGGCTGAAAAAGGATGAAGATGTATGGGTATATTTAATGTGAAAAATTATTTTTCCCTCTGCGGTTTTTCTTCTCTTGAGGTTATTGATGGCAAAGCGTAATTTATACCTGACCAATATTCCCGTGGAAGAAGCCCTTGCAAAATATTTAGCCGCGTTAGGCGATCATCTTGTTCCCGGGTTTGAAGAAATTCCCGTAACGGAAAGCCTGGACCGGGTAACACGGCAGGCGGTATACGCCCGCTGCTGTTCGCCGCTGTATAATGCGGCGGCTATGGACGGCATTGCGGTTATTGCCGCAGCAACGGCGGGCGCGCGGGAAAATAATCCTGTTACGCTGGTCCACGGCAGGGACTTCGTGGTAACGGACACCGGAGACCCGATTTATCCGCCCTACGATGCAGTGATAATGGCGGAGGACATTGTTGAGCTTGCCGCCGATACTGTGCAAATCCGCGAGGCCGCCGTCGCCTGGCAATACATCCGTCCCATCGGTGAAGATATCGTTACCGGAGAGATGATACTCCCCGGCCGTCACCGCATTCGCCCCATCGACATTGGCGTGCTGCTTGCCGGCGGGATAACACGGATCGAAGTGTATACAAAACCTGCTGTTGCTATTTTTCCCACGGGTACCGAAATTGTTGAGCCGGATATTTTTTCCCGGGAATCATCAATTCCCGGGCCAATCATCGAATCCAACACCCGTATGTTTGAAGCCCAGACGGTGCAGGGCGGCGGCGCGCCCACCCGTTTTGCCCCCATTCCCGATGATTACGATTTGATCCGTGAGAAAATTGCAAAGGCCGCCGCAGAATTCGATATGGTTATTGTCAACGCCGGATCAAGCGCCGGTACCGGGGATTTTACTGTTCATGTGCTGCGGGAACTGGGTGAGGTAATTGTACACGGCGTTGCGATGAAGCCCGGCAAGCCGGTGATACTCGCGATGGTAAATAATAAACCGGTAATCGGTATTCCCGGCTATCCCGTGTCCGCGTACCTGGCTTGGGAAAAATTCGCCGCGCCGGTGTTGGGAATTCTTGCCGGCCGTGTGATTGACAGCGAAGCTGCAACCGTGGAAGCGGTGATCGCCAAACGGATCGTATCATCGCTGAAACACCGCGAATATGTGCGGGTCAAGGTGGGACGGGTGGATGGGAAACTTGTTGCCTCTCCGCTGGCGCGGGGCGCGGGGGCAGCCATGTCACTGGTACGGGCCGACGGCTTCTGCGTGATCGATCAAAACAGCGAGGGCATTGAGGCCGGCGCCGCTGCCAGGGTGGAACTGTACCGTTCGTTAAGCGAAATTGAGCGCACCGTAGTTTCCATCGGGAGCCACGATCTTATTCTCGATGTGATTGCCGATATGATGGCAGGCGGAAATACATTTTTGGCTTCTGCACATGTCGGCAGTATGGCGGGCCTTATGGCGCTGCTGCACGGTGAATGTCATATCGCCCCCACCCATCTGCTCAACGGGGAAACAGGCGAATACAATGTGTCATACATCAACGAAATTTTTAAAGAAACTCCAATGGCCCTGATCAAAGGCGTGGGACGGATTCAGGGGCTGATCATCCCCAAAGAAAATCCTTTGGGTATTACGGGCGTTGCCGATCTTGTTTCCTGCCGGTATATCAACCGCCAGCGGGGTGCGGGGACCCGGTTTTTTCTTGATTTCTGCCTGAAACAGAAAGGAATTGCCCCGGAACAAATTAACGGTTATGACCACGAGGCTGCTACCCACATGGCGGTCGCTGCGGCGGTGGAAAGCGGCAATGCCGATGCGGGCATGGGTATATCATCTGCCGCCGCCGCGCTGGGTTTGGGCTTTATCGCCCTGGGCAACGAAGAATACGACTTTGCCGTTCATCCGCGGTTTTTGGAGCTGCCCCAGGTAGAGGCTTTTATCGCCTGTCTTAAAAGCGAAGCCTTTCACCGGCGGCTCACTGAACTGGGCGGCTACACCCGGGAACACTGCGGGGAAATTGTGCGGATACAGGGAATATCGTCTTGCCAAAAATAAGCGCCATCGCCCGTTACCCCGCCAAAGGACAGGCAGGCGAAATATTGACAGAGGCCCTGCTTCGGGAGGGGACCGGTATGGAAGGAGACTTTCACGCGGATGGCGGGGACAGGCAGATCAGTTTGTTTTCCGGTGAGGGACGGCAGTGGATGGAGACGTTTAAAACGGAAAACGCCGGGCAGGAAGGCCTGTGCTTTACAAAGTTTAGGGAAAACATCACCATACAGGGTCTTCCTTTGCAAACGCTCCGGGCGGGAATGCGGCTTGTTGTGGAAGCGCCGTTTGCAGCGGCAAGTATAGCAACAGGCGCTGAGGTATTGCTGGAAATAACCGGCGAGGCAAAACTCTGTCACGATGAATGTCCGCTGTTTTCTGCGGGGCGCGCCTGCCGCCTTGCCGGGCAGAGCCTTTTTGCCAAAGTCCTGCATGGCGGAGTTGTGCGTACCGGTGATACGATTATAATTAAAGAAAACTTCTAAAGAAGGCAGAGTATGGCTGATAATGAATTAACGCACGATACGCGGCGGCAAAAAACAGGCCCTTCATACCGGGTTGGGATCATCACTGCAAGCGATAAGGGCTCGCGGGGGGAGCGGGAGGATACAAGCGGTCCGCTGATACGGGAGATCGCTGCGGCAGCGGGTTACACGGTGGAAAGTTACCTCATTCTGCCCGATGAACAGGCATTGCTGGAAGCCGAAATGAAACGAATATGTGACAGCGGCCTTGCCGACCTTATCCTTACCACCGGGGGCACAGGTTTTTCTCCGCGGGACCGTACACCCGAGGCAACGCTTGCCGTTGCAGAACGGCTTGCCCCCGGCATTGCCGAAGCAATGCGTATGCAAAGCATGGCTATTACCAAACGGGCCATGCTGAGCAGAGGGGTTGCGGCAATACGGGGAAGCACCCTGATTGTCAATCTGCCGGGCAGCCCCAGGGCGGTGCGGGAAAACCTTGCCTTCATCATCGGTGAATTGCAGCACGGCCTGGATATTTTAACCGGACGTGATGGCGAGTGCGCGGCATCATGATCTACCTGGATAACGCCGCCACCTCCTGGCCCAAGCCGGAGCGGGTCTACATTGCGGCGGATAAGGCGCTGCGGGAATTTTCGGGAAACGCCGGCCGTTCGGGGCACCGGCTGTCGATGGCGGCAGGGCGCGCAATCGAAGAAACCCGCCTGCTTCTCGCACGGCTTTTCAATGTTCCCAATCCCAAAAACATTTGTTTCACGCTGAACGCCACCGACGCGCTGAACCTTGCGATCAAGGGCATACTCCGTCCGGGGGATCATGTGATCGCAGGTTCCATGGAGCATAATTCCGTGGCCCGCCCCCTGGAGGCGCTCAGGGCAATTGGGGTTGAATGTACAAAGGTAAACGTTTTACCTGCCGCCGGAACGGAGTATACCACAGAACCCAATGCGGTGCGTAACGCAATACGTTCTGCGCTGCGGCCCAATACGAAGCTTGCCGTATTCAACCATGTATCCAATGTGACCGGCGCAGAAAACCCCATCGGAGAAATTGGGGCGCTGTGCCGGGAACAGGGCATCCCTCTGCTGGTGGACGCAGCGCAATCGGCAGGAACAAAACCTGTTGATGTGCAGAAACTCAACATCGATCTTTTGGCCTTTCCCGGTCACAAGGGACTTTTTGGGCCGCAGGGTACCGGTGGACTGTACATTCGTGAAGGCCTTATTCTTTCTCCGCTGCGGGAAGGAGGTACCGGCAGCCGTTCGGAAGAATTAACTCAGCCTCCATCGGGGCCGGATCGTTATGAAAGCGGCACGATGAACGCCGCAGGAATTGCCGCCCTCGGAGAAGGGGTTCGTTTCATTCTTGAACAGGGAATCGAAAAAATTGAGGAACATGAGGCGGCGCTGTCATCCCGGCTGATACGGGGATTACAGGAAATTCCGGGAATCAAGATTTATGGACCGCCGCCCGGCCCGCATCGAAGCGGCGTGGTATCAGTAACACCGGAAAATATTGAATGTGCGGAGGCGGAACTTATCCTTGATGACAGCTTTGGTATTGCAGTACGCGCAGGCCTTCACTGCGCCCCGGACGCGCACCGGCTTTTGGGAACCCTTGCTTCAGGCGGAACGATTCGTATCAGCATAGGGTACCTTAACACCGAAGCCGATATTGACAACTGCATAGAGGCGCTGCGATCGATAGTAACTGACGTTACTTCTGGCTTTCTTTCTTAAAGCCGACAGAGAACCGTTCAAGCAGACTGTCAATCTGTTTCTTGGACGCAATGCCAAAATTTTCCAGAACCACCGGCTCAAACTGATCAAAGGTAATATTACCGTTTTCGTATTCGCAGAACATATTGGCAAGGTACACGGTGTCAACCAGATCGCGGTGTTCCTCCGGCGCCGATGTCGGGTCGTGATGGTAGCGAATCGACATAATTAACCCTTCGGGGAAATTCCATTTCTCTGCGATAAGGGCGCCGATTTCCGCATGGTTCATCCCTGCGGACAGATCCTCGAAGGTGGAAACAGGCAGTTCTTTCTCATCGCAGAATTCCTTGATCTTGGTGAGCAGTTCCGGGTGAACGTTGGAAAAAATAATTTTCCCCATATCGTGAAGGATGCCCCCCACATACACATCGTCCAGAAGGTTCTGGCTCTTCTTGAAATTTTTGATGAGGTTGTACGCGTAAAAAGCGGTCTTGTACGAATGCTCCCAAAGCTGTTTTTTCTCCGCCGAATCGTCACCCAGGACCTTCTGTGTACCATAGGAGTACAGCAGATTTTTGATGCCCCGGATACCCACCATTTTAACCGCTTCGGCAATGCTGTCCACTTTTTTTGCAAGCATATACTGCGCAGAGTTGACGATCTTGAGGAGGTCCGCAGTAAGCGCCGGGTCCATGGAAATCTGACGGGCAATATTTGCCATGTCCGATTTCGGGTCCCCGATAAGTTTTTGCACCATCAAAATATTTTCGGGGAACTGGGGCAGTGAATTCACGTTGTTAACGATGGTACTGGCAAGAATTGAAAGGCTCTCCACCCGGGTCTGATCCAGGGGGATTACTATACGGGCGATGGTTTCCTTATCGGTTCCCAGAATGTCGAAGCAGTCCTCATCCAGACCCATTTTTTTCAGCATCAACACAAGGATGACAAGGCCCAGCCCTGCGCCTTCGGAATCATCAAGCACCTGGGAAAGTGCATCCTCAAGATTGTTGTACTGCCGGGAGCGGGCAAGCTTGTCGTGTATGCGGATAAGTTCGGTCTTGGTTACCGCTACATTATTGCGGACTTCGACATGGATGATATTTTTTTTGATCTGAAGTATCAGCTTGATGTACAGGCCCTTCTCTTTTTGTAATTGAAGATAATGGGCGATGTTGTTGAGGGTGTTCTCTTTAAAATTGGCCATCCCCTCTTTGTAATCATCGGGGTTAGCCAGATCCAGGCCCCGCTCGGTAAAGTAAACCCGCTTGGTATTTGCTTTTTTGGCGTTAACCGCCAGTTCCTGAACACAATAGACGATATAATCTTTTAGTTTTTCCTGATCGACCTGTTTGAGGAAAACATTAATAACCTGTTCTATATAAACTTCGATCTCATGGGGAAGCGTGAAAGTCGTAATGGTCAGGGGGATCCCCGACTGCACAGCTTTTTTTACCTTAGACTCATCTACCACCAACGCCCGAACAGCGGCCATAGCAATCTTCCTTCTTTAATAATCCTTCATCATAAAAGTATAACAGACTATTCATATAATGATCAATAACGTATAGTGAATAAATACATGAGAGAAATATGGATTTCCGAGCTGGTTGTCGTTTTTTTTCTTTTTATTTCCCTTGTACGGCCCTTTTTTAAAGGCCTTTGGCGTCTGGAAGGACTGACCTGGCTGCCTTTTTTGGCGTTTGCCCTTACCGTTGCCCTGTTTCCCGCTTACGGTTTTCGCCCTGAGTGTATTCCGCTGTTAATTTTCGGTTTTCTGTTGAATTTAGTCAATATTCCCGCAATGATGTCCAGCGTTTTTTCCCGTCCAAATGATGATTTTCGTGACCGCAGCCTTGTTTTTACCGTTCCTGCCCTTGCCCTGCTTGCCGCTTCCGCCATAATCGCCTTTATTTACGCGCCATTGGTTCCCACCGGACTGAGCGCTGCAGCGGTAAAGACCGTAAAACTGCACAACGAGGCGCAGAATACCGGCTATTCCCTGCGGATTTACGAACCGGTCCCTGTTGAAAACCTGCCCCCTGTCGGCAGCGATTTACGGCCTTTATTGCTGGTTATCCCGCCGGATTCAGGTCAAATTTCCGCCGTTGACCGAATCTGCGCAGGCCTTAGGGACCGGGGCTTTACCGTGATAAGCTACTCCCGTAAAGGCGCCTTTTCAGCATACCGGTCCTGGAGGGTATTTCGGGCCGCCCATAAAACCAATAAGGCTAATGAATGGGGACGGGTCTTGGAAACAGCCCGGCGGGAAGACCTGGAATATCTGCTGCCCCAAATCAGGCAAAACCGGGACAACAGCGGCGCCCCTTTGGTTTCCGGCGGTTCTGCTTTGGTTACCGGTACGGATTCCCTCATCATTGCCGGATACGGCGCCGGAGGATCGGCTGCGGTGTATCTTGCAGATTCACCGGATTTCGCCGGACGGTACGGGTATGTCAAAGGAGTGATTGCCGTGGAAAGCGGTTTTTACTCCTCGTATCGTCCCGGAGAACGGAAGAAAACCCCGTTGCCTGAAAGCGCAAAATGGTTTACCCGCTTTATGGCCGCCGCCGCCGGCTGGTTCGGTTCCTTTGTTCCCCTTAAAGTTGATGGAATAAACCGCCTGCCCTCCCCCGCTGTCCCCGTGCTTTACCTGAATGCCTCCGAAGGCGCCGGTCCGCTGGATTTTACCGATTACCCCGCCACTCATCCGGTGTACCATGTCCTGTTTCCATCGCGGGAGAAACTGCGGCAAAATAAAAACCGGTTAAGCGGAACAGAACGCATAGCGGATACGGTGGACAGGTTCACGATTATGGTGACTGACACCCTTTCTGAATGATGGTTTTGGAGCTTTGGGTTTCTTACCTTCGTTCGTGTGGTTGGTGGTTTATTTTCCTGGATTTTTCGTATATACTTACCCCGTGAGCACAGAAATAAGCGTTCCCCAGTTTGACGCATGGATTAAGAGCCTTCTGGATATTGAAGGGTTTGGCGGCATTGATTCTTCAATGAATGGCGTCCAGGTTGATAATGATGGTTCACCGCTGCGGAAAATTGCCTTTGCAGTGGATGCGAGCCTCGAAACGTTTCAGCGGGCCGCCGCTGACGGGGTGGGGCTGGTGTTTGTCCATCATGGGCTTTTTTGGGGCAGTCCCCTGCGTGTTGCGGGGAACCACCGGGGGCGGATCAAGTTTTTGCTGGACAATAATATCTGCCTGTATGCGGTTCACCTGCCCCTGGATCAGCACCCGGAATTGGGGAACAATGCAGGCCTCGCCGAACTTTTGGGCCTTAAAAATGTCGAACCCTTTGGTCTGTACCATGGCCGTAAAATAGGGTATAAAGGAATCCTTACCGTGCCCCTGAGCATCGACGGGGCGGTAAAAAAAATTGATTTTATGGGCCGTCCGCCTTTGGGAGTTTTTCCATTCGGCAAGGCGGAAAATAAAACATGTGCGGTGATTTCCGGCGGCGCTGCCGATGAGGTCAGGCAGGCTATTGATGAGGGCATCGACCTGTATGTTACCGGAGAGGCTTCTCACCAGGTGTACCATGAATGCCTTGAAGGGCGGATCAACATGATCGCCGGCGGGCATTATTCTACCGAGGTCTGGGGAGTCCGCAGGGTGATGGAACGCTGCGCCGCTGAACTGCATCTGGATGCAGAATTTATTGATGTCCCCACGGGATTATAACCCGGGAAAAAAGGAATTTGAAAAAGATGAAATTCAACAAGATTAAAGCGCTTCCTTTTATTTTGACGGGGCTCATCGTTCTGGCGGATCAGATGGTTAAGTCCTTTATCGTAAAAAATTGGCCCCGGGAAGGGACGCTGATAAAGGATGTTTTCAATAACGATGTCCTGCAAATTTGGCATGTGCGGAACAAGGCTATCGCCTTTAGTTTGGGCGCCGGTGTTTCCGATAACTTACGGCCCATTCTGTTCATTATTTTGCCTCTGGCGGTGCTGGGTTTTTTGCTTTGGTACTACATCAAGTCCAATGATTTTAGTGTTCTCCAGCGCTGGGCCGTGGCCGGCATTATTGGCGGGGGGATAGGCAACATCCTCGACCGGATTTTCCGGCCTGACGGCGTGGTGGATTTTATCAGCGTAAAGTTTTACGGAATTTTTGGCTTTGAACGCTGGCCCACGTTCAACATCGCCGATTCCAGCGTGGTGGTGTGCTGTATCATCCTGATACTCACTATGCTGATAGGCGCCGGAAAAGGCGGAACCGGGACAGCGGCATGAACAAAAAAGCCAATACACTGCTTTTTATTTTGGGAGCAACGGTTTTTAACATCCTCACCACGGTGATCAGTTTCTTTGTCCTCTATATTCCTTTTGCCCTGTTTCTCCAGTCCCATTTTCCCGATCCCCAGAGCGCCAGTTCCTGGGGCCTTATCGTGTGCATGATTGCCGCTTTTGTTCTGTCTTTCGTGATTTACCGGGTCGTTCTCAAGCAGCTGCTTAAAAAAATAGATGCGGAAAAACACTTTGATCCGATTTTTGGAAATCAGCGTAAACGATAGTATCCTGTCGTTTATGCCGATCAATACCCGTCACTCATCGATCTGTTTACATCGCGTTGGTAGAGTTCCTGATATACGTAACTGCGGCCTTTGAGTTTCTCTTTGACCGCTTTGGAAAAGGGCATGTGCCGCCAAAAGACGCCGCGGATTTCTTTATCGAGTTTCTGAATGCCTTCGCTTTCCTTGGTCATCCAGGTAATATAATCCTGAATAAAATATTCTTTTACATCGCCCTTCAGCTTCATCTTGGCAAACCATTGGTAATAGTTTCCGGTAAGCCCTTCTTCCATCCAGTAGTAGGATGCTTTTTCCTTGGCCACCTGCCAGCGGAGATCCGCCACAGCGGAAAGCACCGCTACGCTTAAATTTTTGGGATACATGGGGATGACAATCCTGCCGCGGCTTGTGGCCCGGTTGAACCGGTCAAAGGGTTCCCAGCAAATTCCCAGATCGCCGTAGGTGGGGATAAGCACCACATAGGGGACGATGCGGTTAAGCCGGTTTTTGTAGGAGCGGCAGAAGGCTTCCGGGTCGGTGGCTTCGATCTGGGTAAACTGGGTGATGATGTTTTCCCGGAAACCAACATCGTTGGGGCCGCAATGGAAATAGTCACCGCTTAAAAGGGGAAAATGATTTCCCTGACGGCCGATGGTGAGCTTTGCCATCTGGCGGACCGTTTCAAATTCCGTATCCACCGCCCTGACATCCACCGTGACGCCGCCCCCTTCCTCTTCAACCTTTTCCCGCAGGGATTTAACATCAGTTTCGGCCTGGTAAAAATCCTTGAGATACATATCCAGTTCATGGTCGGATTTCAGCAGATTTTTCAGCACTTCCTGAATCTCGCCAAAAACCCGTTTTTGGGAATCGGTATAACAGGACTGGATATCCTGGAAGCCGTCCAGGGGGAAATGTTCAAAAATAATGCTGATCCGCTCCTGTAACGCCTTTTCCAGATTTACCCGTTCCTCATCCTTGGCTTTAAGAAGGCTTTTGGCGCCATCAAGTTTGCCTATAGCCTTTTCCAGCAATTGTTGCAGACGGATACTGTTATTGTTCTTGGCAACCCGCACCTCGTCGGTAGTGGAATTCCGTACAACCCCGGTCCCGACCGCCTTAAACCACTCATCAAGGTAGTAAATCGGCTGGTTCAGGACATTATCCACCACAATCTTCGCAAAAAAGGCCCGGGTTTCGGCATCGATAAAGGTCGGGTGCAAAATGCCAAAGCGGAGGAGGTATTTTTTGGGGTCCGGTATCTTTCCCGGAGCCTTTTTGGCAACCCCGAGGAGAAAATCCCAAAAAGCGGTGATAAACTGCTGACGGTAAACGCTCCGGTCCTTGGGATCCTTGGTATTGAGGTACTTTTGCAGGATAGTATGGACCCGCTGTGCAATATCCCCCTCGTTTGAAAGGGCTATTTTATAATAATTGGGGTCATTAAGGCCATTATGGGGAACCGTTTCAAAGCGCTTGGTTACTTCGGGAAAGCTTTCTGCCCTCAGGTCCACACTCGGGGCCTCTACCGGCTCTGCGCTTTCAATTTGCTCGTCAAAAATACTGTTAAAATCGGGAGGAGGCGGGGCTGCCGGAATGGATCCACTTACCGTTCCCAGTAAAGCGGCAATTTCAGGATCCATTTCCCCTTGAAATATATTTTCAGCCATAGGTCAATCACTTCTCCAAGTATATTATTTATAAAGAGTTTAGAGGGTACTGTCAATGGAACAAAAATGCATGAAGCAAACGGGGGAAACCTGGTACTATTGCATTACGCCAACGCATTTAACTATAAACAATTTCAATTTTAAAGTCGTTTCCTTTTCCCATAGGCGTTATTGATTTTATTTCTTTGCCTTCATTTAATAAAGCAACTTCAATATGCCTTGTGGCTATACCAACATCAAGTTTATTAAGTTTTTTCAGGAGCGTTTTCATAATGCCCCGTCCAAAATAGTTAATAATCACTTTTCCGTTTTCAAAGTGCAATTTCCAGGGCTGTGAATTTACCGCTGAAGGAGCCAAACGCACCGCTTTCGCAATTTGATTATCAACATCAGTTATTTCATTTATTGGCAAACGATTAAAATCCTGTTCGCCTTTTCTTTGCGGAACGGCGGTCTTTCCAAATCCGAGCATTATACAAAAATTTTGCTTCTTCTCTTTTGGTTTTGGCATACCAATCCACCAACTGCCAAGCCCAATGCTTTGAATATAAAGGTCAGCTTTTTGCAAAACATACCCGACATTTGCGAATGCGGCGTCACTTTCTTCGCAATAACTAAAAATATAGTGCGGCGCGTAAGCATTTTTGACCGCATCTGCCGACACAACTTCAAATTGAACTTTTTGTCCGTCAAGCTGGTTAATTGAAGCAAGGAATTTTTTGATTCCCTCCAGGACTTCATTACCGAGAGGGGTCATGTCATATTTTTTTACAGACCGCCTCATAAAGATTGCCTCATACAAAGTCATATCAATACCTCCGTATAATGGTGACTGACACCACTTTTTCAAAATTTTCTTCATTTTTCCTGTTGCCTTTCGTAGGACTATTTTGTTATTATAGTGTTAACGACCGGTCGGTAACTAAGGAGCATTTCGAGCGAAATGACCAGAACGGATATTATTCAGGCGGCCTTCAAGGTTTGGGGGCGGGAACTGTACAAAACTACCAGCCTCAGCGATATTGCCCGCGAACTAAAGGTCAGTAAGCCTGCATTATACCGGCATTTCAAAAATAAACAAGAGCTGCTGGACGCGATGTACGGGTACTATTTTGACCAATATACCGGTTTTGTTAAAGAGGGCTTTGAGAAAGCGATTCAGACCCCGGACATTATGGAAAGTATGCTTATTTTGATTCGAACCTTGTCGGAATATTATGCGCGGCATACCGACGCCTTTGTTTTTTCCCTCATCCGGGTTTATGGAAGCCAGGATCATGGGGCGATGATGGAGCAGCTCCTTAGCCGGGGTATCGATATGCGCAAGCTCAAGCGCTTTGAAAAATATGCGGCGGAATATCCATCGGCGATTCAGCTTATCGTCATTTCCATGACTTTTTGGAATTCCCATTTCTGCCGTTTTGGCAAAAAAGCGGGGGAAGATCCTACGGAAGAAGCGATTCAGGAAGTAATATCTTCAATCGAGGAAAAAATTTCAGCCGGATTGGGTTTAAATAAGGAGCAGGTGGAAAAGCTTGATTTTGGCCGGCTTGAGGAACTTGTGAAATCGCGGAAGATTGAAGAGGCTGATAACGGAGACCTGCTGAAAGGAGTGATAGCGGCGGTTGCCGAGGCGGGGCCCTGGTGTGTCTCCATGGAGATGGTAGCCCGGCGATCCGGCCTTTCAAAAAGCAGTCTCTATTCCCACTTTAAAAACAAGAAGGATATGATCCGGCAGCTTTTTCTGACCGAGTTTGAGCGTATTGCCAATCATGCCAAAGTCGGCGCCCTGTTATCGGCTGCGCCGGAGGAACAGTTCTATCTTGCGATTTTTTCCATTGCCGATTACCTTCGCTCCCGGCCGGAGATTCTTATCGCTATGGACTGGCTGCGCACCCGCAAACCGGAAATGGGGAAGCCTGTTCCGCCCAGGGTTTTCAATATTTTTTCGGGGATCAAAATTGAAGCGCTGGAACAAACGGCGGATGCGGAACCGCCGGGGGCGGATAGAACTACCCAGTGGATCTTGTTCCTGCTGGTCAATACGCTTATGTGGTGGCGCCGGCGGCTGAATTTGGGAAGCCCTCAATACGATGAAAAGATTCAATATGACAAAGCGGCTTTTGCTGATCTGCCTGACAGCAGTATCAGAAAATTATATCGTTTCTTAACATTAGGCATTAAAGGATTTCAAGTATGATGAATAAAAAGTATGCTTGTACCAAGCAAAAAAAACGACATACGGAGTTACGTATGATCAAACAAATCAGGCCGCATGGCCCGCCCGCCGGAGTATTGGCATTGGCGCTTGTCATGCTGATTGGCGGGACTGCGTTGGCTCAGGCGCCGGCGGCAACAGGGCAAGGCGCATCTGCGCCGCTCAAGCTTTCGGCGGATGAGGCGGTGTCCCTGGCAATCAAGAATAATCTTACGCTGGAAAATTCACGGGTGACGGTGGATACCAAAAAGCGGAAGTCGGATCTGTTCTGGAACCAGTTTCTGCCAACGATTGGCGTATCGGGAACTTTGGCAGTGGATGATAAGAAGAGTAAGACCACCATAAATAATCCGGTTGATCTTGCGAGTCTTGGTCTTCCCATACCGTCGGGGCAGATCTATGGAATTGCTCCTTATTCAATGGATGTTTCCCAATCCCACATATTAGGATCCATTTCCGGATCCCTTACGATTAGCTTTGCCTTGTTTGAGGGGATACGGAGTTTCAAGCTGGATTACCAGGCGGGGCTGCTCTCCTACGAAACGGTAAGAGCTTCAACCGAACGGGATGTGCGGAAGGCGTATAATCAGATACTCCTCCTTGAGGAACAGATCAATCTGCTCCATGAAAGTTATACGATGGTAGAGCGGCAAGTTGCCATGGCAGAGGCGAATTATAATTCCGGCCTTGCGCCCCAACTTACCCTGCTGCAGGCTCAGGTAAGTCTGGCGAATTTGCAGCCGCAAATTGATCAGGCGGAAGACGGTTACAAAATGGCTATGGCAAATTTTGCCTTTACCCTGGGGTTGCCGGTTGAAACCCGGTTTGAGCTTATCCCGCTTGCCGATGAAGTACTGTACATCAATCTGGATACTTCAGATTTAATTTCTAAAACCGCATCGGGAAATCCCGACATTCAGGAAACACGGGCGAAAATCCTCTATGCCAACAGCGGCCAAAAGGCCCAGGCGCTTCAACTGTATACCCCTTATCTCGATCTGCGGTATAGTCCTTCCGCTACCTTTATTATGGATCCTTGGAAAGACGATTGGGGCAATGGTGATTATTGGCAAAAGTCCGGTACTTTCAGTCTGACCGTGGGGCTTAGCCTGAATAACCTTTTACCGTTTACCAAAGAAGGACAGGGGCTTAAGGATACAAAAAACGGCGTCAAAGCGGCGAATATCGGTCTTGCCCAGTTGATCCGCGGAACGGAAATGCAGGTATACAACACGATTTATACGCTGGAAAGAACCCGGACCACGGCGGATGCACAGGCCGCTACGGTGCGGCTGGCCGAACAATCGTATCAGCTTACCTCACAGGCATATCAGGCGGGGCTCCAGGATTATTTGCAGGTGCAGAGCGCAGAACAGTCTTTGCATCAGGCCCGTGTGCAGATGCTGGGACAGCAGTTTGATTACCGTAACGGTCTTATCGATCTTGAATATTTTATCGGGGTTCCCTTTGGAACTCTTAGTTCCAATTGAACCTTAAGTTCCAAATAGGAGTGAGTGAAAATGAAGATGAAAAAGATGATAGTTAAAACCGCGATTCCTGCGGTTTGTATCATAGCTGCAGCGCTATTGGTAATGGTCTTTGCCGGCTGCTCGAAATCGGATGAGACCGCGTCCGGCGGCCCGGCTGCCCCTGCGGTATCGATTTTTGCGGTGAATACTACGACTGCAGTGCAGGGCCAGATTCGGGATTACCTTGCCCTTTCCGGGGATATCGTCGCGGGGTCCACGGTGGATACCTACTCCGACGCCGCCGGCAAAGTTACCCGGCTCTATGTGAGCGTGGGCGACCGGGTTTCCAAAGGCGATGCCGTTGCGGCGGTTGACCCGTCCCGGCCGGGGATGACTTTTAAGGAAGGCATCGCCCGGGCGCCTATTTCGGGCGTGGTGACAGCCCTGCCTGCCCAGGTGGGAATGACCATCAGCCAGGCGGTACCTCTGGCCCGGATTTCCGGAATCGGTTCCGCAGGCGGGGATGCCCTGGAGATTAAACTCTATGTGGCTGAACGATTCATCTCCAAGATGGCGCTGCACCTGCCCTGCCAAATTACCCTTGACGCCTGGCCCGGAGAAACGTTCCGGGGCAGCATTACCGAAGTGGCGCCCACAGTGGACCCCGTGTCCCGGACTATGGAAGTAAAGGTCAACGTAGAAAACCCCGGCTCGAAACTCAAGGCGGGAATGTTTGCCAAGGTACGAATCATAACCGAGCAGAAACAAAACATTGTCAAGATACCTTCAAGCGCACTGATTCAGCGTTTTGGTGAGACCTATGTTTTTGTTGCGGAAAGCGCTCCTGCCACAGCAGGAAATGAAAGTGGTTTTGTTGCCCGGCGCAGAATCGTAACACCGGGAATTTTGATCGACAATGTTCTGGAAATTCAGGACGGTTTAAAGCCGGATGAGGAAGTGATCATTCGGGGGCAGACCCTGCTTGATGACGGCGCACGGATCAATATCATTGACCGGGTAACGCCCCTTTCCGCAAATTAGCCAAGGCAGGTATAAAATGAGTGTAGCAAAGATGGCCGTTTCACGGCCAACAACGTTTTTAATTATTTTTGTCATTCTCGTCGGGCTGGGTATCTTTGGTATGGTGAACCTTCCCATCGACTTGATGCCGGAAATAAACCCCCCCTATCTCGTGGTTTTTACGAGTTACACCGGGGCAGGTCCCGAAGAAGTTGAGCGTTCGGTTACCCGGACTCTGGAGGCGGCTCTTGCCAGTGTCTCCAGTCTGGAAAAAGTCACGTCAACTTCATCCAAGGGTACCAGTATGGTGATCATGGAGTTCACCTACGGGACGGATCTTGCCGATGCATCGAACTCCGTGCGCGACGCATTGGAGCAGGTGCGGAACTATATGCCCACCGGGGCCAACAGCCCGCTGATCTTCAAATTTGATCCGTCGATGATCCCGATTATGGGCCTTATGGTAACGGGAAACCGTAACCCCGAGGAACTGCGGGAAATTACCGAGGATACGATTATCCCGCGCATTGAGCAGACGCCCGGTGTGGCTACTGCCACGGTAAACGGCGGCAGGGAAAAGATCGTCCGTGTGGAGATACCGCAGTCCCGGCTTGAGGCGTACGGCCTTACGGTGACATCGGTACAGCAGATGCTGGCAGCGCAGAACATGCAGGTTGCCGCAGGAAGCATCACCGAAGGGGGGCTCTCGTATCTTCTTACCACAATGGGCGAATACACCTCCATCGATCAAATGAAAAATACCGTCATCTCGTATAAGGGCGGCGGTATGACAGCCGGCGGAATTGAACTGCCCCGCAGTATATACCTGCGGGACATTGCCGATGTGTTTGAAGGCTTTAAAGATGAAACCAGTACGGTGTTTGTCAACGGCCAGTCTGCGGTAATGATGCAGGTGCAGAAACAGAGCGGCAAGAATTCCGTTCAGACTGCCAAGGATCTGCGCGCACGGATTACCCGGCTTGCCAGGGAATTACCTGCGGATATTCATGTTACCGAGGTTTTCAATACTACCGATCAAATTGAAGATTCCCTTAACGAAGTTACTTCTACCGCTCTTTCCGGGGCTTTGCTTGCGGTTTTAATCCTCTTTATTTTCCTCCGTTCATTTAAACCGACGCTGATCATTGGTATAAGCATTCCGGTCTCTATCTTTGTCACTATGCTTTTTATGTACTTTAGCGGACTTACCCTGAATATGATGACCATGGCGGGCCTTGTGCTGGGTATAGGAATGTTGGTGGATAACTCGATAGTTATTTTGGAGAACATATACCATTACCGGGAAAAAGGGGCAAAGCTGACCACCGCTTCGGTATTGGGAACCACCGAAATGATCGTCGCCATTGCCGCCTCAACCCTCACTACTATCTGCGTTTTTGCACCGCTTGTGGCTTTCCAGGGAATGTTGGAGATGGCAGGGGAGATGTTCTCAGGCTTGGCGTTTACCGTTGTCATTTCACTGGCGATATCCCTTGTGACCGCCATATTCCTTGTGCCGGTGCTTTCAAGCCACTATCTTCCCCTTGTGACGCGCAAACAGAAACCCCTTAAAGGTGTGCCGGCAAAAATTGATGCGGTTTTTGAAAAGTTTTTTGTCGGACTGGATAACGCATACCGCAAGGCCGTTGACAAGGTGCTTCGGCATAAGAAAGCGCTTATCTTTTCTATGCTGGGGCTTTTTGCGTTAAGTATCGTTTTAACCGGATTTGTTCCGCTTCCAAGCGCGTTAAAGAAATTTACCGTTGGCTATGTTTTTATGCCCCAACAGGAAGCAGACAGCGTAACGATTAGCGCTACCCTTCCGATGGGTACGCCTCTGCCGCAGACTGAAGCTACCCTTAGGCAGATTGAGACCATTGTAAAGGCGGAAGTGAAAGGCTACGAACGAATCGTTCTTAACGCAGGCGGCGGCGGCATGATGGGTATGGGCGGCGGCAGCAATTCCGGATCGGTCCGTATTAACCTGCCTGCATACGCGGATCGTATCGACAGCGCCAATGACATTAAAGAAAAAATGCGGGCGCATGTTAACGAATTCCCCGGCGTTTCCATAAGCTTTGGCGGCGGCGGTATGATGAGCATGATGGGCGGCAATCCTGTAGATATTGTGATTCGTACCGATGATCTTGTTAAAGGTAAGGCCATTGCCGAACAGATTGCAAAACTGCTTACCCGGCTCCCCGAGATCAAAGAGCCCACGGTTGACTTAAAAGACGGGCTTCCCCAGATCGAAATTGAGCTAGACCGTGAAAAGATGTACGCCCTGGGGCTTAACACCTATACGGTGGGCAATGAGATCAAGGCGGCAGTGGACGGAGTTACCGCCACCCGGTACAAATCGGGCGGCCACGATTACGATGTGGTGCTGATCCTTGCCGAAGCGGATCGCAGCACCCGGCCTGCGCTGGATCACATCTTTGTGAACAGCCAGATGGCGGGGCGGGTGCCGCTTTCCAGTTTTGCTTCTTATGCGGAGGGTACCGGTCCTCTTACCATTACCCGGGAAAATCAGGGACGGGTAATACACGTCAGCGCAGGAGCGGTGCCTGGCACCAAATTGAATGTGCTGGAAGACAAGGTCCGCACGCTCGTAACCGCCGAAATCCCCGCAGAAGATGATGTGATTATCGAATTTGCAGGCGACTATGCGTCTATGATGAAGATGATGGGCCGCTTTGCGCTGATCATGATCGTCGCAATCTTCCTGGTGTTCGGCGTCATGGCGTGTCTCTTTGAATCGTTTAGAGATCCATTCATCGTCATCTTTACCATACCGCTCAGCGTGATAGGCGTTGTTGCCATTTATCTTATCACCGGGGATATGTTTAACATCCTGACTGCGGTAGGACTCCTCGTCCTGTTAGGCGTCATTGTGAATAACGGTATAGTCCTTGTGGACTATACCAACCTGCTGCGCAAGCGCGGCTACAACCTCCACGACGCCTGTGTTGAAGCGGCAGGCAACCGGCTCAGGCCCATATTGATGACCACCCTGACCACGATTCTGGGACTTCTGCCCATGGCGTTCTTCCCCGGTGAAGGCGCGTCAATGACGGCGCCTATCGGTAAGACCGTTTTGGGCGGCCTCACCTTTGGTACCCTGATGACCCTGTTCCTGATGCCTGTAATATATGCGATCTTGAACAAGGGCTCCGATGAACGGGCGGCCCGCGCCGAAGCCCGCCGTCAGCGCATTGCCGACGGCATCAAGAAAACCAGGAAAAAGGATCAGGTTCAGGAAGCTATAGACGGCGGCACTATTGTTGCTTCGGAGGCAGGATTATGATACGCGTAGAAATAATCGCCAACCACTCGGTAGAGGAGAACATCAATGAAGCGCTCCGGAAAGAAGGCGTCGGCAAGTACTATACCAAGTACCCAAGCATTCTGGGGGTCGGCTCCACCGGTCCCCGGATGGGCGACGCCATCTGGCCCGAAGAAAACTTTGCCCTGGTTATCTGGTGCGAAGAAGAAGAGGCTCGCGGTATCGTGCGCGCAATAGGCGCCGTTAAGGAACACTTCCCCAACGAGGGGATTAAGATCTTTGGCTTACCGGAGGATATATAGATTAGGAATTTTACCACGAACCACACTAACAGGACGAACGAGGGATTTGGAGCTTCAGGTTTCTTATCTTTGTTCGTGTCCTGTTCGTGAAGTTCGTGGTTAATCTCTTCTCCTTTATCTTTATCCGAATCGGTGACTGTTACCGGATATCGTATCAGAGTCCCTCTTTTTCCTGCAAACGCCGCCTGAGTTCGGCAATTTCCCGGTCTTTCGCGTCAATCGCTTTTTGGGCTTCTGCCTCGGCTTCTTTGACTTTCGCTTCACCCAAAGCCAAACCCTCTTCCCGACCTTCTTCCCGGCCCTCAGCTAAACCTTCCTTTCGGGCATATTGCTTTATCATGCGCATGTCTTCCCGGGCCAGTCCTTCCGCTTCTTTTATCAAGCGCCATTTCCTGCTCCAGCTCAATCTCTTCAACCCTGCTACGGCCATACGTACCTCCGGATATTGCTTTGCAAGTTCGTTAAACTCCCGTCCCGTTTTGCCCTTCATAAACTTTAACCAGGGCCACACCGCGTTCTCGTCCGCCCGTTCGGGCAGCTTCGGTAACTCCAGTATAATCACTTTCAGCAAATCTGTAAACTGATTATTGGACACTGATTTTTGGGAAATTAGCAGGCGTTGCGACCACGACAAACGCATGAACATGAAATTCAAAGAGAAGAAACCACGAACCACACGAAAACACGAACGAAAGTACAAAATTATCCTTATTTTTTGTGTTGGTTCGTGTGGTTCGTGGTAAAATTCCTTTTCATGCGCTCGCCCTGGTTGTAGCTACCGCTTCACTTATTTGGTTGATTGCTCTATACTATAATAAGGAACTACCATGAAAAAAAGATATGTAGTGTTCGTCCTCCTGCTTTCGGCCTTGCTTGCCGCGTGCCCCCAGCCGACCGAGCCCGGTCGTCCGACCGAGCTTGGTCGGACTGACCCGGGTCCCGGCCCTGTCGATAACACGAAAAAAATAAATCTGGCCATTGGCGGGACAAACTACCCGATTACATGGAAAGAGGGCAACGACCTGACGAAATTGGCGGCCGACATACTTTGGAAAGCGGACTATCAAAAAAACAATATTCCGGCCGTCGGCGTGACCGGCGATGATGCCGCCCTGAAAGACACGGGCGCAACGGTAAGCGTGGGTTTCAAATCCGGCTCAGCGGCGATTTCCCAGCGCGACAAGGACGCGCTTCAGGCCAAGCTCGACGCCGCATTGCCGTCTGGAGTGACTGTCGTATTGACGCCAACGCCCGGCTCGGAATATCCCGTCGAAATAAAACTCGCATTCGATGGAAAGCAGGTGACGCTTACCGGAAATGGGAATAATGCCGCATTCAACTGGCTTACGTCCTATTATGACAAGACCGCCGGGCTGTCTGCCGCTATTTCCGATTATGACAAAACGACGATAGGCGATGCGCTGACCGTGACTTTCCAGGCTGCGTCCGAAACGAAACTGCGTAATGCCGACAAGGATAATGTGATTGACGGTATCAGCACCAGCACCGGCATTGCTGCCGCATACAGCAAGGGGAATAATATAGAAGAAATAGGCGATACTGCATATGACTATGTTCCCCCAAAGGTAAAAATAGGCGGCGTCGAATTAGATGTAGCCCTCTCCGGGAATAATATTACGTTGGATATGCCGGCCGCAAATGTCAATGCAATAATGGCTTCGCTCGGGCCGAATTCATCGGTTACCGTGGAGAACATATCGCTTGCTGGCAAAACGGTTGATATAAAGATACCCGGCGCCGCGAACGACACGATTTCCCTGGCCTCGGTGCACCACCTGCGCCAGGCTTTCAAAGGCGCCGGCGCGAACATGGGCGCCTATTCGCTGGCAACCGCAAGGACGCCAGAATATAAACAAGAGGATTGGTTTAAGCTTAGTGGAATATATTATGGTAATAAGTCGGTGCCCGGGCAGTATCCATATCCGGATGTCATAGATTTGTTTTCGAAATATTCCAATGGCGATGTGATAATGGATGGTGTAAAAATAATAAAGACTGGTGACAAGTCCGCTATACAGTATAGCAAGAAATTGAAGCTTGCCGACAGTAATTTGGAATATTATACGGATGCCATTATGGTCATATATGATACAACTGGTGCGTTGAAAGTAGAACCGCACTTCGTCCAAGGCTTTGGCATTGTAAAGGACAAGTCGTCCGGTACGGCAGAACTTTCGCTTGCTCCGGATGCGGCTATCGTTGGCAATGTCGCAAGTTATGAAAAGTATTTCAGGGATCTGAATGAGGCCGGGTTGAACTATGCTGGCGGTCCTATACACAAAGTGGTTTTCACTGCAGTTGGCGACAATCCAAATGCCAACTCGAACGGCCTTGTGGATTTCATCCGTAATTACAAGGAATCGAACGGCTCGATCGACCCCAGTAACCCAAAGATTGCGCAAATCACCCACGTCGTTTCGGGCCTGACTTTCGACGGCTCGACGTATTTGAATAACGGCGCCGTCGCCAACTCCGGTTCCCGCCGCGACGCCGACGGCAAGGCCGCCACCGGCTACAAGGGCGAGATTTCGGTCTTTGAAACCAACTACCTCAAGGACGTCGCCAAAGTCCCCGAATTCAAGGAGGCGAATATAGTAGGGAATGGCCGCGATTTCACCCTCGGGGGTCTGCCAGGATATGATGAAGATGTTATATTAAATCTGACCAATTCTACGCTTAAGGGCGATATGTATGACAAAACAGGAAAAAGTATTGTTTCTGGTCCTGGTCTTACTATTACTGGTAGCTTTAAGGGTGTGGTAAGTATTGAGGAAGTGGCCCCATATTACATTGCTAATCTGTCATATGGAGCCTACCTCGTTCTACACAATGTTTCAAATCCCTCCGGCTTCGGCAACTTCGCCGTAGTCGAATCGCAGATTCTACCCACGCAATACGGCAATTTCGGCACACGTGCCAATACCTTGAGTCATAGTGCTCCTGACCTCGTCCTTTATCAGGCAAAGGACAACTACAATGTAGCGGGCCGTAAATTCGAGCCGGACTTCAAGGCTTTCCCGGACGGCGCCGGTGGTTATAAGATTACTGGCGGTACGGATGCTAATTTCGGCATATTCAAAAGCAACACGGCCTATCCGTATGGCGTCGCGCCTCTCGATGAGCAGACTTGGATAGACAATGCCAACCTCTCCTATACCGAAATGAAAACTACAAAATATACACCTTGGAACTCTGCGGGAGTTTCCGGCAAATACGAAGTGTTCCCCGATGGAGAAAAAGCCACAAAGTGGAACGACTCCCCAATCTCCGCCCTCCCGTAGCAGATGGTGTCAGTCACCTTTTTGCGAACAACACGAATAGAAAACAAAGAATTTTTAACCGCAAAGTCGAATAAGGCGAAGAAGTTAAAGAAGAAGTGAAGAATGTCAATTATTCTTCTTTCTCTTCCCTTTTTCGACTTTTTCGACTTCGCGGTTTTCTTTCTTCTTTGAGGTGTCAGTCACCTTTTTGGGAACAACACAAATAGAAAACAAAGAATTTTTAACCGCAAAGTCGAATAAGGCGAAGAAGTTAAAGAAGAAGTGAAGAATGTAAATTATCCGAGCCTTTCTCTTCCCTTTTTCGACTTCTTTTACTTCGCGGTTTTCTTTCTTCTTTGAGGTGTCAGTCACCCTTTCGGTTTTCCTCTTTCTCCTCTTTCTCCGTGTTCCTCTCTGCGCTCTCTGCGGTTGATCTTCTTTCGTCTTCGTTCGTGAAGTTCGTGGTTAATCCCTTTCCCTTCATCTTTATCCGCGTTCATACGTCTCTTCGGGCCGTTTGCCGAGAGGAATGGATTTATGGACGCTCGCGCGAGGTTGGGGCGGAGGCCGGCGCTTCGGCTGCGAAATTGGTGCGCGACACGCTGCTTTATTTCAAGTCGAAAGAAAACTAACTCGGCTAGGCCCCTGGCCCAAGGCGCCACGCCAAACAAAAACCCTCCGCCTGGAGGAAAATTGGTGTCACCGATTTCTTGATTCTCCTTCCTCCGTACATATTGCTTTTCAATTGGAAAGGTAGTATTCTTTTTTCATAGGGAGAGTATCAAATGGAAGCCGTAGTTCAAGTAATGGAAGCAGAAGTTTTGATTCCTTTAATGGAGATTCCCCCTGCAATGCTGCATAAGCGGGTGGAAGTTACTGTCCGGCCTGTTGAAAATTCAGGACAGCCAGAAGAAAATATTGCAGAAAAAATAGCCAAATTCAGGATAAAATATCAAGGTGAAACTCTACGGGAATATGTAAAGCAGAAATCCGCTGAAGGAATAGTGTTCGATTTTGATGCTCAAAAAGTTATAGATGGTGCAGAAACCGACGAAGACCGGCAATACCGTTATAGGCTTGGAAAGCAAGCCTGGGCACAGCACATTCGTGAAACATCAACCGGAGAATAGAATGCCGCAAAAAACTGTAATGCTTGATACCAATTCGGTTGTATGTTTTCTGATGGTCGATGATGAGGCTGATATGTTTAACAGGGTCGCCAGAGTCCTTGCAACTGCTGATTGTGCTGTTTCTATTGAGGTAATAGCCGAAGCACTGTATATTCTGGATATAATTTATCATCTGGACAGGAACTCCAGAGCTGAAAAAATTAAAGAACTAATAAACATAGATGAAAACCTGGTTCATGAGTCAAATATAGTCCGCTATGCTTGCAATCTATTTGCTTCAACCAAACTTGATTTTATCGATTGTATTTTAGATGGCTATGCAAAAATAAAAGGACATTCAGTTTTCACGTTTGACGGTGATCTTCAAAAACAGTTAGGAATAAAAGCATTTGCCGGTTAAAATTCTCATCAGTGTCAAGATCTTGCTTGCGCAAGGGAGACCTTTTTGAAGAATTTCAACCACGAAGGACAGGAAGGACACAAAATTTTTAACTGGTGTCAGTCACCCTTTTGCGAACAACACGAATAGAAAACAAAGAATTTTTAACCGCAAAGTCGAATAAGGCGAAGAAGTTAAAGAAGAAGTGAAGAATGTCAATTATTCTTCTTTCTCTTCTCTTTTTCGACTTCGCGGTTTTCTTTCTTCTTTGAGGTGACAGTCACTCTTTCGGTTTTCCTCTTTCTCCGTGTTCTCCGTGCTTCTCTCTGCGATCTCTGCGGTTGATCTTCTTTCGTGTAGTTCGTGCTGTTCGTGGCTAATCTCTTTCCCTTCTTCTCTTACTTGAGCTCCAGATCCATTTTACTTTGGAAATTTTGCTGGATGTATTTTCTGATTTTGGTCCGCACCTCAGGGTCTATACGCTGGGTAAAAAGAAGAACGTATATCTTGGCAAGCCCGTCCATGCGGGAACCGAATACGATGCCCTCAACCTTGAGGAGCATGCTTTGGAGTTTTACCTGGACATCTTTAAAGAGGGTGTTTTTAACCAATTCCGGATCTTCGGTGAAGGCGCAGGAAAGCCCGACAACGCTGATATCTTTGATCGTGCCGTTGACAAAGGTCCCGTTGACGGGAAGGTTTATCGTGGTGGTGGTTTCGTTTTCCGTGTTTGCCCGGAGGTATTTCCGCCGACCCTTGGCGTCAACTGCTTTAAGAATATCAAGTATCTGGTTGATTGAAATTTTCAGGTCCGATTTTAACACCGTATAGCCGCACTGAACCCTGACTGAATTGATGTATTTCCGCTGGATGACTTCATCGTCCTTTACCGAAAGTATGCCGATGCCGACCCGGCTGGTTTCAGGATCGCTCATCACACCCCGAATCCATGCCTCCCAGTCCTTTTCCGGCATTTGTTCATCAATATCTACAAATACGATTGAATCGGGGTATTTCTTTAAAACCCGCCGCAGGTTTACATGATCCTTGGCGGTATATACTTCATATTCCTGCTGGATCAATTCCGCCGCGATATCGTTTTGAACAACCGCGGAAGGATGGAGAAAAAAGATTTTTTTCCCCAACAGGTCGGATTGACTGTTTTCACTGCCCATAATTTAATGATATGCCATTACGCGCAGGTTGGCAAGGTTTGAAAAGTGATTATACTAAAAACAATATGACCCCGGTAAAAATATCCCCCATTTTTTTTCTGTTCCCCCTTTTGTGCCTTGCAGCCTGCACAAAGCCGCCCCCCGCACAATCGGAATTTGTTCTGGGGACAATCTGCACGGTAAACCTCTACGGAGAGGGTACGCAAAAACGGTACGGGGAAATTTTTTCACGCATACGGGCTGTTGACCGGGAGATGAGCGTTAATCAGGATTCCGATGTGATCCGTATTAACCAAAGCGCCGGTACGGGGCAGGCGGTGAAGGTCCCCCAAAATGTGATCGATGTGCTGGAACAGGCCTGCTATTACGCCGATTTGAGCGGCGGCGCTTTTGATCCTACTGTCGGGCCACTGGTAAAGTTATGGGGCATCGGCACAGAAACTCCCCGTATCCCGGATGAAAGCGAGATTGCCGCCGCTTTAAAATTGATTGACTGGCGGGATCTTGTTATTGACAAGGATGCGGGAACCGCCTGGTTGCGCCGCCCGGGGCAGGCGCTTGACCTTGGGGCCATTGCCAAGGGCTATGCCGCCGATCAGGCCGCCGCTGTTGTGCGGGCCGCAGGGATACGCGGGGCACTTATCGACCTGGGGGGAAACATTTACGTGACCGGCTCCAGGGGAGATGCCGATTTTAAAAGGGGCATAGGGTTCTTTAAAAACACAGGCCGCCGCAAAGCGAGCGATTCAGAAAATGACCGGCCCTGGCGTGTCGGTGTTCAGGACCCGCTGCAGGGCCGGGGCGCCTACATCGGGATTTTGCAAATTCGCAATAAAAGTGTCGTCACGAGCGGGATCTATGAGCGGTATTTTGAATCCGGCGGAAAACGTTACCACCATATCCTTTCAACAAGTGATGGCTGCCCCGTGGAAAACGGCCTTCTCTCAGTTACAATTATCGCAGAATCCTCCACCACCGCCGACGGCCTGTCCACTTCGGTTTTTGCGCTGGGTTACGAAAAAGGCCGCGCCCTGATCGATTCACTTAAAAACGTTGAGGCGATTTTTATTTTTGAAGATCGCAGCGTACAAATCACCAACGGACTGCGGGATATTTTTACGTTAACAAGTAATGAATATTCTCTTTATCCGCGTTAATGCGCGAAAATCCGCGGCCCCCATTCTTATTTTATGCCGGCTAATTCCATCTCAAAAATCAAAAAGCTGTTTGCCGGGATAACCCCGTTTCCGACATCGCGGTTACCATAGGCAAGTTCCGGGGGAATTATCACCAGCCGTTTTTCGCCGACCTTCATATCCATTACCGACTCGTCCCAGCCTTTGATAACCTGACCGGCGCCGGCCTTGAACTCCAATGGTTTGCCGCCGTGAAAATCGGTGCCGTCAAAAACATTACCGTTAAGAAGCGTTCCCTTGTAGGCGACACGGACTGTTTGCCCTGCGGCGGGCTTTACGCCGTTCCCCTGTTTCTGGACGATGTACCGAACTCCCGAAGGCGTTTGAACGGCATTGGGATATTTTGCTTTTATTTGGGCAAGGTCTGCGTCACGCTGGTTTTGGGTTTTGTTTCCAACGGCGTTTTTCTTTTCTGCAAGAAGGCTGTCAAAAGCGGTCTGGTCCGCCTTGAACGCCGTTGCCAGCGGGCCGTTACGGATAATCGTTATCTTTTCAATCTTGTCGCCTTGTTTGATTGCGTCGACTACATTCTGGCCTTCGACAACTCTGCCAAAGATCGAATGTTTCCCGTCGAGCCAGGGGGTCGCAACATGGGTGATAAAAAATTGGCTCCCGTTGGTTCCCGGACCTGAGTTGGCCATGGAAAGTATCCCCGGTCCATCGTGTTTAAGGCTTGGATCAAATTCGTCGGGAAATTGATACCCCGGTCCGCCCCGGCCGTTTCCCTGAGGGTCTCCGCCCTGGATCATAAAATCGGCAATTACCCGGTGAAAGACAAGGCCGTCATAAAAAGGCTTGCCGCGGGTAAAATCCATTTTGCCTTCCGCCAGGGCGACAAAGTTTGTCACGGTAAGCGGGGTCTTCTGGAATTCCAGCCTGACTACAATGTCGCCGCGGGTTGTAGTAATCCGGGCAAAAAGGCCGTTCCCGAGGGCGGCGTCCCCCGGGGCTCCGAGTGCAGTTTCCGCCATGAGCAATAAAAGAAATCCGCCGAAACCGGCGCCAAGTGAAAATTTGGTGTATGTGTTCATAGTTTAATTATAGCATAAGGGGAAAGCAGAGGCAACTGAGGTAATTTTGAAACTACCGCTTAAAATCTGACCCTGCTCCTGAAACTCCGCGACAAGGTAAGCCGGTCGGTGTATTCAAGATCACCGCCCACGGGGAGGCCCGAGGCAAGGCGGGTGATTTCGATATTTAAATTATCGCTTGTTTTTATATCCTTTAAAAGTTTTTGCAGATACAGGGCGGTGGTGTCGCCTTCGATGGTGGGGTTCAGCGCCAGGATCAACTCGCGGACTTTTCCGGTTTTAAGGCGACCCAGAAGCCGTCCTATGCTGAGGCTGCCGGGGCCTATTCCTTCAAGGGGCGCAATGAGTCCGCCGAGTACATGAAAGAGTCCGCGAAACTCACGGGATTCCTCTATTATTCTGATGTCCTGCGCCCGTTCAACAACGCAAATAACCGATTGATCACGGCTTGTATCGGAGCAGATGGGGCAAGGATCGGTTTCGGTGAAGCCGCCGCAGATACCGCAGCGGAGGATCGCCTGGTGCAGTCCCGCCAATTCTGCGGCAAGCGTCTGGGCGTAACCGGGATCTCCGTCGAGGATGTGGTAGACCATACGTCCGGCGCTTTTTTTCCCGACCCCCGGCAATTTGGAAAGAAGCGCCGTCAGCCGGTCCAGGGCATTAATGTTCACGGCTGCCCCGGAAAACCTGCGCCGTTTAAGCCGGGTATACCGGAAATTCCCAGGCCGCCGGCCATGGCGCCCATTTCCTGACTTGTTTGTTCCCGAATTTTTTCCATGCCGCTGGTAAAGGCCGCCGCTACCAGGTCCTGGAGCATATCAATATCTTTTGCATCGACCGCTTCCGGCGCAATCCGCACGGCAAGAACTTCCATTTTGCCGTTGATGTCTACCTCGACCATGCCGCCTCCGGCTGATCCCGTTACGCGTATGGTTCCAAGCTTTTCCTGGAAGGCGCCCATTTGTTCCTGAATTTTTTCGGCGTTTTTTAAAATATCAAAAGGATTGATGTTCATCGTCTGCTCCATCTGTCATTTCTATCGATCCCGGAAACACACGGAGCACCGTTTGTACCTGGGGGTTTATTTCGTTTTGCTGTGGAAAAGCCGCCTGTTCCGGCGCATTGCCTTCTTCATTCCCGGAAAATTTACTCCGCCAGGGCGGATCGTCATCATCATCTGTTATTTCATTTTGACCCTGGGCTTTCCGGGCAATCATACGCTGAAAATCTTCGGATAATGAGCGGATCTCGCCCGGGGCATACGTGTTATGGGAATGATCGGTTTGCATCTGTGCTGGACTCGCCGCAGTATTCCGGGCACCTGCCTGGGATCCTGCGGCTGCAGGGGGGCCGTTAACCCCCTGTACTAAAGGGCGGTTTGATACGCCTCCCCCCGATCCGGTCGATCCTGTTGAAAGCGCCTGCCGCGCCCCGTCAACTGCCATCTTGAGTTCCGCAGGTGTTACCCAGCGGGTAAGCCATGAAAGTTTGGAGACCGCTGCTTCAAGTTCAAAGCGCGGTGAGACCGAATAACGGATATCGCGGTAACAGGTAAGGAGGAGCTGGAGGGCCTGTTCAAGCCGTATCGAATCAAGGCCGTCGAGAACTTTGGCGGAAAAAAGATCGGCGCTGTAACCGAGCAGGCTTTCACGGGTGACGCCGTTTTTCAGGAGGAGCAGGCTCCGATAATACCCTGCCAGATCGATGATGAACTGCTCAATGGCAACTCCCTGCGAAAGAAGTTCATCGATCTGAGTGAAAGCCGCCGGGGTATCGTTGGCGGCGCAGGCCTCTGCCAGGCTGTTAAGTTTTTCGAGCCCGACAAGGCCGAGCTTTTCTCGTATAAGCTGACTCCGGATATGCCCGCCGGAAAACGCCGCCACCTGATCAAAAAGGGTAAAGGCGTCACGGAGGCTGCCGGTAGATTCGCGGGCAATCCAGAACAGGGCGTCATCCTCGGCCTGTATGCCGTTTTCGGCGCAGACTTTTTTCAGGATGTCCCGAATCATTTCGATGGGGATCAGCCGGAAGGCAAATTGCTGACAACGGCTTTTGATCGTCGCGGGAACCTTGTGGCGTTCCGTAGTTGCAAAAATAAAAACAATATACGGCGGCGGTTCCTCAATGGTTTTTAGGAGGGCGTTAAAGGCGCTGGGGGAAAGCATGTGGACTTCGTCGATGATATAAACTTTGTACTTCCCTGAGTTGGGGGGGAAAAGAACTTCGTCTTTGATCTGGCGCACACTTTCAACGCCGTTATTGGAAGCCCCGTCAATTTCGATGACGTCCATGCTGGAACCCTGGCTGATTTCATGGCAATTTGCACATACCCCGCAGGGACTGGCGGTGGGGCCTTTTTCACAATTCAGCGACCGGGCGAGGATTCGGGCGGCGCTGGTTTTACCGCAGCCCCGCGGCCCGGAAAAAAGGTAGGCATGGGCAATCTTCCCGCTTTCCAGGGAATTTTTCAGGGTTGAAACAACAAATTCCTGCCCCGCCAGCTCGTCAAAGGTTTTGGGGCGCCGTTTTGTGGCGGTTACTTCATAGTTACCGGCCGCTGTATCTGCCATATTTATAGTATACTCACCGGGAGGTTTTTTTGTAAGCCTTTATCAATACGCCCCGCAGACAGGGAGGCCACGGCGCAGAAGAAAACCACTTGCCGTTGCTTCCTTCCGGACCTGGCGGGGTTGGGCGGTCTCTCCTCGCATGGTTCCTGACTGCGGGGCAGTAAAATAATACCAATTATTGACCGGGAAAGCTATCCCTCATTTTGATACTGCAGGCGGGCAGATTTACACAGAATATCGCTGAAATATTTCCCTTCCCGCCCGGTCAGGCCGGCCCGGGAAATCAGGTCTCTAAGAAACCGGGCCTGCTCCTCCCTGCCGGGGTTTTTGTAAAACCCCAGCGATTCAAGTGTATTGGTAATTTCGGCGGTTAACGTGTCAACACGGGACCTGTCCAGGGGTATCCATTCCCCTTTTATTCCATCCGGGCCGGCGCCGTCCCGTTGGGCAGGGAGGCCGAAGGTTTTAAAAAGTTCATAGGCGTAAATTTGCACGGCATGGGAGAGGTTCAATGACGGAAAGTCGGCTGACACGGGGACATGAGAGGCAATATTACAGAGATCCAGCTCTGCATCCTCCAATCCTGTGCGTTCGTTACCAAAAACAAGGGCTATGGGTCCGGAGGGCAAACGCTCCTTGAGCCAGGACATAAGGCTGACCGGGTCCAGGGTGACGTTTTTCCGGTGACGGCCCCGCCGCCGGGTGGTTCCAATCAGCAGGGAGCAGTCCGCCGCCGCCTCGTCCAGGGAATCAAAAAACCGGGCATTTTCCCATACATCCTCCGCATGGACCGCCCTGGCCCGGAGGAGCCCCTGATCAAGCGCCGCCTGGGGCGGTAAACCGGGGGGCAATTCGGCTTTCCGGGGCAAGACTATCCGCAGGCGGGAAAGGCCCATATTTTTCATCGCCCGGCACACGGCCCCCACGTTCCCCGGCTCGGAAGGCCGGCAAAGGATAATCATAAAATCAGATAAAACCATATATTATTATACCAAAAATATTGTTAATTTCATAATCTGTAATATACTGGTTAGTAAGGGGTGTGATTACGATGGTAAACCTGTTGACAAAAAGTTATCAAATGGGTATCATGTGAAGATAGGCTAACTGCCGATATTGAATCTAGTTGGTGAATATGGAATAATCTGTTATGAGCGAACGGATTATGAATGTAAGGAAGCGTCATGACAAATAATGATATCGTTCCCGGATTTGACGACGAGAAAGATGAGAGCCTCAAAATAAAGCTTCAAAAGGTAAGTGAAGTTGAGGGTTGTCTTGTCCTGTATCTTACCGGTTACATTGACACATATAATTCCAATTATTTTCAGAAGAGGGTTCAAAAGGCTATTGAGGGGGGGTTCATCCGCCTTGTTTTCCAGTGCGGAGGCCTTAACTATGTCTCCTCCACCGGCATTGGATCTTTTACCGCTTTTCTCAAATCGGTAAAACCCCGGGGCGGGGATTTGGTACTCCTTGAAATACAGCCCAAAGTTTACGAAGTCTTCCAGCTGCTCGGGTTCTCCCAATTTTTCAACATCAAAGATAACCTGGATGATTCCGTTAACTTTTTCCGCAGCGGATCTTCGTCGGAGTCTGTCTCTCTGTTCCCCAAGGTTTTTGCCTGCCCCATCTGCTCAAAGAAACTCAAAGCACTCAAGCCGGGACGGTTCCGCTGTTCGGAGTGTAAGACTATTCTTGCCATTGATAACGCCGGACAGGTTTTTCTCGGGTAAGCTTCGGTTAAAATCCATAATAAACAATTGTTTCGCATGTTCTGTGGAAAAGATGTTAATAATATCTGAACAACCTGCGCTATGTATCCATTTTTATACAGGTTTATTTTTTCCATTACATGACGAAGCGTTGACATTCATCTAATTCCTTATAATATATAGAGTTACCGTGTTATTTTATTGGAATAAATTGCATCGGTAATTAAAATTTGCCCTTACAATCAAAAAAACTACAAAAATTGTGAGTATTGCATAATTTGACTTGTGGATAAGATGTTGAAAAGCAAAGGAGATTTTCTCCGTTATGGACAAAATCTAACGACTTGCATTAGCGCTTGCCGCGTGGTAGGCTTATAGAGTGAAAAATTTGGCCCGGCTGGCGCTTTTTTTAAGTCTCTGCTTTGCCGTATTGTTCATTTCGGCGGCGGGCCTGCGATACGTTGGCCTGCGCATTGATTGGGCGCGGGTTTTGCCTGCGCGGCCGGAGGCAATGCTGCCGGAATTTATCTCCGCCGCCCGGTGGGCGCTGCCTTTTGCCGTCTATTTTTCCATACTGCTGGGTTTAAGCTATTCTGATAGAAGATTGACAGGAATACCCTCATTCACAAACCGCCGGGCCCGGAAGCGGCCGCTGTTTACCCCTGTTGCCGTTATCGCCATCATCGTTTTTATTCTGGGATTCAGTTTTGCCGTGTCGCTGGGCCTTGACCGGCTTGGAACTATGCCGCCTGCCCGCGATACCCAAAAACCGCTGGGCGGGCCCGGGCTTATTTTGATGCAGGGGGATAACGCGATTGTGCTCCTTGGAGAACCGACAGATGTCCGCGGGCCGCGGGCAGCTGCTATTCCCGGCCGCCAACTGGTCTACCAGGAACAGCCCGTTGGCCCGGACAACAGTATCCTCAGCCTGCCGCCGGTCCCGTTTCGGGATGAATCGCCGTGGTTTTTAAAAAGCATAGCTATAGATTTTTCTCTGAGCGCCAGGCAGTTTGAGTCACGGCTCAGGGAGGGGGTTATCCCCTTTCTTATTTATGCGGGGTCGGTGATTTTTCTGCTTGCCAGCCTGGGTTTTGTGCTTCGTTTGAGTCACTGGCCCCTGGCGAACCTTTTTTTGGGGGCTCTTGCCTTCCGGGGCATTCTGGCGGCGGAAACTTTTTTAAATTCCCCGGAGACACAGGATCTTTTTGCATCGTTTCTCGGAAACCGTTTTCCCCTGTCATGGACGGTCCCCCTGGTTTTTTGCTTTTTCGGGGTTTTGGTAGACCTCTACAGCATTCTGGTGTATCTGGCAAAAAGGCGCGCCGATGAAGAAGATTAATAAAGAAACAATCTTTTCCCCGCCGGGGATTTTTATCATCTACATGATTCTCGCCGGTCTTATTATTATGGGGTTCCGGTTTATTTTTCCCGGTGAGACGGCGCCTATCCCGCTTTTTTCCCGGAACTGGCGGCTTATCCGGGGCCTGCTGGACGTACTTACCCTTTTCCCCGCCCTGGCAATGTCGGCGCTGGTCATCCCCTTTGGACAACCTTCGGATTTGGAGGAGGAGTATGCCCGGTTTTCACCGCAGTTTTTCCAGCGGGTTAAGGGCCCGATTATTACCAGCATCTGCGCCGCCGCCGTATACGGCCTTCTCTTTTTTCTGGTTCTGCCTGTGGTAAGGGATTCTGAGGAGAATATGCGCTATCAGGGGAACCTGTACCGGCTGGCAAAGGAACAGACGCAGAGTCACAGCAAGGCGGGCGAATGGCTGGAGGCCGCCCAATTTTCCGCCATTTGCGAACGGATATGGGAAAACAGTCCCGAGATGGAGAAGATCAAAACCGAAATTTCCATTCAGCTTGAAACATATCGTTTTGAAGAAGAGGCGGCGCTTGCCGCATCCCGGACCGAGGCTGTGGAAACCCGGCGCGCCGATGTTTCGGCATTGCCCGGCCAGGGACAGCCGCTTGTCGCAATCGACGCCCTGACTATGGGAGAAGCCGCGTTACAGGAGGAGCGCCCCTTTGACGCGCATTGGCTTGCAACTCTGGCAGGGCGCCTGGCAAAAGAGGGAAGCCCCGAGGCGGCAAGCGCCGCCCGGCTTGCCGGCAGGGCCTGGAACGCCATCGAATCAGTATCCCCCAATTCCCGTGAAAACGAACTTTTCTCGATTTTTCGCTTAAAACGATCCGGCTATGAGGCGATGGTTTCGGGCGACTGGATTCTGGCGTTTTACATTTTTCAGGAACTTTCCGAATTAACCCCCAATGATCCCGATGCGGCGCATTTTCTTGCCGCCAGCGAGAAAGGGACAAAAGAAGCTGCCTTTTTTATCGAAGAAATGGAACTGTCTCTTGGGGAGATTCTTACCGGCGCGGTGTTCTCCCTTCCTGTGGGAACCGGACGGGGGGTGCTGCGGTTTACCAGCCTCTCAACCTTTTCGGATTATTCATACGGGATTGGACTTGAATACCTGACCTTTGACGGCAGCGGCAGACTGCTTTCCCGGCTTGAAGCTCCCTACGCAAAGATTCTCCCCATAACCCTGGACGGCGAGAACCGTGTGCTGATTCTGATGCGGGCCCTGGATCGCAATGACCGGAACCGGCGCTGGGAACCTGTTGTAACCGGCACGGGACAAAACAATAGCCGGACAGGCAATGCCGGGGGCGCCCAACTGATGCTGAACCTCAAGTACAATGATTTTCTCCTCCTTACCCGGGTACGAAGGGGACTTGAAAACCTTCAGATGAGCGAACTGATGAGTGCATCGCAAAATCTTAAACGTGCCGGTTACATCCCCGAAGTTTTTGAAGCGGAGATTCTTAATCGTCTGAGTTTCCCGCTGTTTTTCCTCCCCATGGCGATTCTGTCGATCATCATAGGCTGGCGTTTCCGGGCAAAAAAGCGGCCCCGCTATATTTTTATCCCGATGCTTCCCATACTGCCCCTGGTTTTCAACGGGCTGACCCTGCTGTACCGCAATCTTCTTAACACGCTGGGAATTTGGGCGGTGATTTCCCTGGGATTTTCCCTTGCACTGGTGGTCTTTATCGTTGGGATAGCGGTGTTTTTTATTCTTTCGCTTATATTTCTTGCCGCCCAGCGCGGATAAAACGTGAACAATTTGCCCCCTTTGCAGCGTGTACAAAAATTTTTCATCAAACACCATCTGTGGCTGGGCCCCCTGGCGGGGGGCCTTTTTGGGCTTATCGGGGGAATCCCGGGGCTCTTTATCGGCATTGTGTTGGGGTATCTGACTCAGGAAGTTTTGGTTCAGCTCAGGCAGGATCACGGGAAAATTGATGATTATGAAAATCCGGAAAGTTCTGATAAGCAGGAACGTTACCATACTGCCGGGCTGCCCAATGACAATTTCGGAAACAGCAAGGCCCGGGGGTCTATCCCCCATGAACTTTCTCCCTGGGAATTATTGGGTATTAAATCCGATGCAACGCCTGAAGAAATTAAATCCGCTTACCGAAAACTGGCTACCCAATTCCACCCTGACGCCCTT
>JAISJS010000292.1 GCA_031261385.1 Treponema sp. | reverse complement strand
TTGCCTGAGTTGATGTCGGTGTTGCCCGCCTTGATGCCGAAAACATCGGAGGCGTCTTCCTCATTGGCGATGCAGACGTCCACGTATTTGACCAGTTCCCCCATCACCTGTCCAGCCTTTTCACGGGACCAGAGGTTTTTGCGGTAGTTGAGATCACAGGAGACGGTGATGTTTTTTGCCTTTGCCGCTTTGCAGGCCGCGATGCTGATAGCCGCCACGTTATCCCCCAGGGCGGGGGTGATGCCGGTGATGTGGAACCAGGATACGCCCTGAAAGATAGCGTCCCAGTCAAAATCCGCCTCTGTGGCAGTGGCAATGGAGGAGCCGGCCCGGTCATAGATGACCTTGGAGGCCCGCTGGGAAGCGCCCTTCTCCAGAAAGTAGATCCCCACCCGGCTGCCGCCGCGGACGATATGGGAAGTATCCACCCCGAACTGCCGCAGATTATTCACCGCCGCCTGCCCGATATCGTGGGCGGGGAGCCTGGTAACAAACGCCGTATCTATGCCGAAGTTGGCCAGGGAGATTGCCACATTGGCCTCCCCGCCGCCGTAAGTTGCCCCAAAAACCGGAGCCTGCACGAAGCGGTAATACCCCTCCGGGGCAAGACGAAGCATAATTTCACCAAAAGTAACAGCCTTAGCCATATTTAACTCCTCCTCTGGATAAGGTGCCAGGTAAATCCGAGGATTTCTTCTTTGGCAAAGATAACCATCTTCTGCCCGTCGGGACCGGTTTTGACCGACGAAGGATCAAAGGCGACCCCAAGCCCCTCAAGGTAGGCTTGGGCGCGTTCAATGGAATTGGTCCCAATTCCGATATGACCGTGGGTTCCGGAGGCGGTAGGGAGCTTCATGATTTCGATGTTATCGCCGGCAAAGACCGAGGTGTTCCCGTCCTTAACGGAGAAGCCGAAAAGGGTATTGAACAGGGCGGCGGCCTGTGCTGCGGCTTCGGCGGATTTGGCGTTGATCCCGAAGTGAACCACCGAGAAGCCGAAGATGTTGAAGATCGCTTCACGGGCAAGGGCGGTGATCCTGCCGAAATCCCCGGCGTTGATCAGGTCCGCCCCTACCATCCAGGAACCGCCGCAGGCGAGAATCTTGTTGTAGGCGATATACTTGCCGATGTTGGAGGCGTTTATGCCTCCGGTAGGGATAAACTTGAGGCCGGGATAGGGGGCGGCAACGGCTTTGATGTAATCCAGACCCCCGGCCTGTTCTGCGGGGAAAAACTTTACCACCTCAAGCCCCGCTTCAAGGGCCAGTTCAATGTCCGACGGGTTGGAGCAGCCGGGGGTGACGGGGATTCCCTTCTCAATACAGTAGGCCACCACCTTTGGGTTGAAGCCGGGGCTGACAATGTACTTTGCCCCCGCCTTAAGTGCCCGGTCCACCTGGTCCGTGGTCAATACCGTCCCGGCGCCCACCAATATGCCGGGAACCTCCGCCGCCATGCGGCGGATGGCCTCTTCACCCTGGGCGGTCCGGAAAGTCACTTCCGCACAGGGGATACCCCCGGCGATAAGGGCCTTTGCCAGAGGAACCGCTTTTTCAGGATCATCAATTTTTATAACCGGAATGATACCAATTTTTCCTAAATCTTCCAAAATCTTATGCATTATCCACCTCTTTGTTGTTAATGATCCATTATTATATGATTGATGAGAAAAAGCAAGCTGATAAAACCAGGTTCAAACACTTCACCTCCGTGTTTTTTCGCGGAGGTGAAGCTCCCCGGAGGGAGGAGGAACAAGTTTTCTGCAAATTTTTTTAAATGATTTTTACCTGTCTTTTTGAAATGATTTTTTACATCCTTGTTCCGCTATAAAGATTGTCCCGGTTTAAAAACCTGTTCAACAAGGATTTTTTAAATTATGGTAGTTTTTTACGGATAAATATGAAAACATAGACACATGAAACATCGCTGTGTCATTTTTGATCTTGACGGCACCCTGGCGGATACCATCGGGGATATCGCCGCCTCAATGAACCGCGCCCTGGCCCTGCACGGCTTCCCGGAGCGGGCGATGGAGGAATACAAAAAAATCGTAGGCTGGGGGATAAAAAAGCTGGCCCTGGCGGCCCTGCCGGAAGAGGCGCGGCACAACGCTTCCGCAGAAACGGCGGCCGAGGCAATCTCCGCCGATGCCGCAAAATTCTACGCTGAAAAGCCCCTGGTCTATTCAAAACCCTATCCGGGTATCCCGAAGCTGCTCGCGGAGCTGAAACGAAAAAAAATATACACCGCCGTTCTGACCAACAAACCCGATCCGGTGGCCCGGCTTGTGGTGGAAGGGCTTTTCCCCGGCGCCTTCGCCTGCATCCGGGGGGATACGCCGGGAAGCAAGCGCAAGCCTGACCCCGCCGCGGCCTGGGAAATCCTGGTAGAGCTTGGCTGTACCCCCGGTGACACTATCTTTATGGGGGATTCTGAAATCGACATGGAAACCGCCCGCAACACCGGCTGCTTTCCCCTGGGGGTAAGCTGGGGCTACCGTCCCCGGGAAACCCTGGAAACTGCCGCTGCCGCCCTGATCATCGATAGCCCGGAAGAACTTTTGGACTTGATCAATTCCCGAATGTAAAAAAAGGTATTATACTCTATACATGAAGCTTGATGACCCCCGGGTAGCCGAAAACCTGGACGAACTTGCCCGGACCCTTGCGAAAACCGGGGACAGCGCCCTTATCGAATCCTTTTTGCGGTGCCTTC
>JAISJS010000053.1 GCA_031261385.1 Treponema sp. | reverse complement strand
ATAGCTGATGCGGTCGAAGGATTCGGCGCAGGCGATCACTACTTCCAGGGCGTGGGGGTCGGCAAGGCCCACATCTTCGCTGGCCAGAATTATCATTCTGCGGAAGATGAAACTGGGGTCTTCCCCGGCGCGGACCATTTTTGCAAGCCAGTACAGCGCCGCATCAGGATCGCTTCCCCGGACACTTTTGATGAAGGCGCTGATCGTATCAAAATGATAATCGCCATCGCGGTCGTACAGTACCGCCCGGCGCTGTATGCTTTCTTCGGCGGCCTCCATGGAAACGTTGATACGACTGCCGGACGGGGGAGGCCACTGCACCGAGGTTTCGATAGCCAGTTCCAGTGCGTTGAGGAGGCTCCGCGCATCCCCGCCGGAAACTTCTACCAGGTGCTCCAGCGCTCCGTCTGCAAAGTTTACCTGCCATGTCCCGTAACCGCGCTCCGTATCGGCAAGGGTCCGGCGGGCCGTTTCCATCAGATTTTCGGGACTAAGGGGTGTAAGTTGAAAAATCCTGCTCCGGCTTACCAGGGCCCGGTTTACCTCAAAAAAGGGATTTTCTGTGGTTGCCCCGATTAGGATTACCGTACCGTTTTCCACCCAGGGGAGCAGGGCGTCCTGCTGGGCTTTGTTCCAGCGGTGGACCTCATCGACAAAGAGAATGGTCCGCTTACTGTAGAGCCGGAGACGTTCATCGGAGCGGTCGATGGCTTCCCGTATATCTTTTATGCCGGAAAGGACCGCGTTGAGGCTTTCAAAGGTCGCATGGGTGGTATTGGCGATAACACGGGCAAGGCTGGTTTTTCCGGTTCCCGGCGGCCCGTAAAATATAACCGACGAAAGCCTGTCCGCCTGTATTGCCCGCCGGAGGAGGCGGCCCGGACCGACAATATGTTCCTGCCCGATAACATCATCAAGAGTCCGGGGCCGCATACGGTCTGCCAAGGGACTTGCAGTCCCAGGATTTGCCCCGGATCCCCGGCCCGGCTTGGGCGCGGAGAACAGATCACTCATTGCGGGCGCTTGCAGCGCCTATTCTTCGGCGTTCCACTGTTTATCCCGGCAAGACCAGAGCCCATAATTCTGAGTGGAGGCAAAAACGGGCATAGTATCGTCGATAGCCGCAGGAACCTGATACAGAAAATTAATCGGGTGGAGGCCGACGGCAGATGCATACCGGTCATTACTGGCGACACTGGTATCTTTGCCCGACGCCGGGTTTCCCGGGTCATAGATTGGCGCATTGTCGGAAACAGTACTCAGTGAGCCGCCGCTTTCCAGCGCCGCTTCACGGTATCCGTTGGTGTAGGTTTGGGTCAGGGAAGTCAGGGACCCCTGAATTCCAATGAGCAGCAGCGAATTTGCTGCTGCGCCGCCCGCCGCCTTCCAAACGGCAAGGGACCCGGTGGTAGAATACCCAACATTTTTAAGGGCAGTGAAGTCCGTATCACCTGCATTGAGGTACAAGAGATCGCCATTACGGGTTATCGCAACAATTTGAGTATTTGATGAATTGTCTGTTACCGCTATCATCCCCATGATGTTGCGGCTGTTTTGGGGGGAACCTGTTACACCGGAGGTAATTTTACTGCCAAGGTCGGCTTCGGAAACGGTAAAAATTCCCCCGTAGTTGCCGGAACCGGATACATAATGCGTTGTCCCGTCAAAGGCGGCGCCGGAGAGTACCCCGGTTTCCGATATTAAAAGCCGCAGGTTATTAGTGACGCCGTTACTTGCCACGGCGGTATCATCGGCATATAGAATTGCGTAACTGTCACCGCTGCTTCGTGCACCGACAAAAAGCCGGTCCGAATCCGCACAAAGAGTCTGGAAATTGGGATAGCCTGCGGCGCCGCTGTCAGTCGTATCAATGGAAACAGTTTCCCAGTCCCCGGCTAAGGACCCCAGGCCGTTTCCTTTTTTTATCCGTTTTAATACATCGCCGTAACCGGAATCATTCAGGCTCAGAGCGTATAAATACTCAGTCGTAGCTGCCAGAGCTGAAATTCTAAAGCCCGGCTGTTTTAACGGGTTATCATCACTGGATGCATCCCAGACCGGCCCCGGTTCATTATCCGCAATTCCATTATTGTCCGCATCACGTTTTGCATAGCGGTGGAGGGAGGAACTGGCGGCAAAAATGGCGTTGTTAAATTCAACGATATTGGTGGGCGTGCCCGGAATCCGGGGGTCTTTCGGCTCTGTTTCCTGAGAGATTGCATAAAAAATTGCGTCCTGATTGCAGGACACCATGATAAAAAGGAAAAGCAGAAGGAGCGGAGATATAATTTTTGCGATACGATTTTTCTTCATTATTTATCGTCCTTAAAAGTGATACCGGGCCGAAAGGGTAATATCAATAAAATTCCCGTTTATGTATTTTTCCGATTCCTTGGGCCACTGGGGAACCCACCACCAGGCGGTATTAATGCCAAAGGACCAGTCCGGATTAAAGCGGAAAAATCCCCCGACTATGGGTTTTAGAAAAAATCCGAAATAGCCTTTTTCAAGGTACCGCTGGGGGGCAAAACCGATAGTGATTCCCAACGGCAATTCAAAACGGCCCAGGATAAATTGATACCCCACTTTCAGGCCGATGGGAATAATAAACAGGGTGTTCTTTGCCAGGGTAGCGATAAACATACCCCCAATTTCTCCCCCAAGGCTGAAATGGGAATCCAGAAAATAGGAATAGCCCAAAAAGCCCGTTCCGCCCACCGGCGTGATATTGTGGGTAATGAGTCCCGACTTGTCGGTAAAAATCGTCGGAAAAATCACCCCAAGGGAAATGGTGAAGGTTTGATCCCCCGCCGAATACAGGGCGGGCATATAATCGCCCCAATCTGATTCAATGGGTACATCTTCTCCGGGTGTTTCCTCAGGATATACGTCATCAGGCGCTTCTTCTTCCTGGGCAAAGAGGAAACCACCGCCAATTCCCAGCAGCGCTATTAAAAAAAAGGCCCCTGCCTTTTGCATATATACAACTCCTGTCCGCGTAAGGCCCACATTTTGGACCTTTTTGCGCTTCTTTTCTTTCTACTATACCTGAAGGCATTTCAATTTTCAATTAGTACAACAAACGATATGCGATGAGGGTTACCTTTCGCCGGTTTTTTCCCCTCGTTGAATCAAATCCTGCGCGGTGATAAGGCCGTTTTCCAGGGCAAGATACTGAACCAGTATGGGATATTTGGTGAGTAATTCCCCATACCGTTCAAGTTCATCAAAATGAAGCTGCGTTTCTATCCGGTTTCCCGCCTTTTCGTTCAATTCGGCGGACAGATATTCTTTTTGACGGGCAAGGAAATCTTCATATAAACCGCGGACCGATCGGTACAGGGCAAAATCGGGGGATTTAGCGGCGTCGATACGGCAGGAAACGTTCTCTACCGCAGGAAACCGCCGTTCAATGTCCCTGATTAGATCCTCACTGGAACCGGCGCTGAGCAGCTTTTCAAAATTTCCGGTATCTTCTGCGCCGGAACTTACGCTGCGCAGCACAAATGCCTCAATTTCGCCCGCAAGGGCCTCTTCAAAAGCCGTTAAATCTTCCTGAGTACCGGTTTCCTTTTCTGATATAAGGGTAATCAGGGCATCGGGACGTATTGAAAAGGAGAGAGAACCTTTAATCTCGTAGGAAAAATCCGCCGGGATCCCCGCAAAAGCCGCCAAAGCCGCCCCCGATTGCAGGGTACTCCGGTAGATAAAGGGGTGATCCTTTCTGTCCAGCCGGTATATGGTGATTTTTGCATTGGTAGGGATGAGTTTATACCAAACCCACCGGAATTCCCCTTCCCGAATGACCCGCGGATCGATGCCATGGGTTTTGGACCGTATTACCCCATACGCGCCCGGAGGGACTGCAAGCTGGGCCCAGCCGAAAAAAAAGGCAATGCCGCCGAGAAATAAAAGGATGAAAAGAGTCAAAAAAAATTTCTTCATGCCGCCTGCCTGCCTATCGGTAATCTTGAAAACGTCTGGTCATAGTATATACTATATTAGTCTATGTTGCCGGTTTTTAGCAACTACGGCCATACGACCAGGGAGGTGGATGATTAATTATCC
>JAISJS010000319.1 GCA_031261385.1 Treponema sp. | reverse complement strand
GGAATTGAAAATCTTACCATTAAAGCTAAGCCGAGTATCACCATCGCAGCTTCCATAGACGGAAAGCCTGCCAATAAGTATGAAATTCACGGCAGTGTTAGCGGAACTCTGAGTGGGGATGTGTCCGCGGACTTTGCTCAGGAATCCGGTAACATTACCCTTAAACCGAGTTATACCGTAAAAGCCACGGTAAAAGGGAGCCAGGGCGGGTATACCGTAGACGGCGCGGTCAATGCAATAGTTTCTGCGAATATCAGTAGTGCATTTGAGGATGATGTACCTGACGGTACTCTGAGCGGCGGGGTTGACGCCAGACTTTCCGTCTCCGATGGCGCACATGGTTTGAAGCTTTTTGCCCAGGCCAAGCTGCCAAAGACCGTGGCGGAGTTAATAGAAGATGGTATCGAAGCAGAATATGCCGTATACGATAATGACAACACCAAGCTGTTTGAAGATACCTTTGACCTTTCTGATCTTTTCGGGGACGATGAGGGAGATGAACCTGAATATGGTGGTGGGGGTTATTAAAATCCTGATTAGCTAACAGTAAAACAAAAGCTGTCCGGAAAATTTCCGGACAGCTTTTTTTGAAATCAGATATATTGGCAGAATGGGGATGATAATCACCAGTTTATGACCAATGGGAAATGGTACCTTGACCGTGTTGAATTACAGCGAAGCCCGGTAGCTCCCAAGAAAATGGAAGTCTTCGGTTTTTGCCTTGAGTTCCTTAATGGTCGCCTCAAAAACATCGGACGTTTGGGGGATGCTTACATCCACATAAAAAAGGTATTCCCATGGCTGGCCCTGAATGGGCCGGGATTCCAGCTTTGAAAGGTTGATCCCCTTTTCGCTTAAAATCTGGAGGCAGGCAAAAAGGCTCCCCGGTTCGTCAGGTACGGAAAAAACGAGGCTCGCCTTATTCGGCGCGTCCGAGCCGAGGCTTGGCGGAACCCTCCCCTGCCGCAGGGCAGGTTCTTCACCGTCACCGATACGCCGGGAAATAATGACAAAGCGGGTATAATTTAACGGGTTCGTTTCGATTCCTTCCCGTAAAACTTTAAGACCGTGAGCGCGGGCAGCGGCCTCTCCCGCAATTGCCGCCACCTTGATGGCCCCTTCCCGCGCGATGGAAGCGACAGCAGTGGCCGTAGTAGTGGCGGGTTCCTGCGCCCAATCGGGATGCTTGTCGAGAAATTCCTTGCACTGGGCAAAACCCTGCGGGTGACTGCGGACAATGCGGATTGAATCGATATCGGCCCGCTCGTCGCCGATAAGGCAATGGACAATACGCAGTTTTAATTCGCCGACAATCGCTACATCAGGGTACCGCAAAAAGAGATCATAATTTTCGTGTATCGATCCTGCGAGGCTGTTTTCTACGGGGACAACCCCTGCGGACGCAGAACCGTCAAGGACCGCATCAAAGACCTCTTTAAACGAAACTGTCTGAAGCCGCTTTGCCTCTTCACCGAATGCCCGCATCAAAGCCTGTTCCGCATACGCGCCGCTTTCGCCGCAGTATGCGATTGGAAGGTTCTGCAATTCTGCAGAGCCTTCCAATCGCTGGGCAGAAAGTACATTCATACTTTCTGCAAGCCTGGTACCAGAGAAAAACGCTGCGCCGGCATACGGACGCGGCGTACGTAAAAGTTCTTTACCGACCACCGGCGCCAGGGCTTCGATATCACGCATAAGTTTTTCAAACTGTTCGGGGTATAAAGACTGCGGTCCGTCGGAAAGCGCTTCATCGGGGCGCGGATGCACTTCTACGGTAAGGCCGTCGGCGCCGGCGGCAATGGCGGCAAGGGCCGCCGAACTTACCTTGGCCCGTATTCCCACGGCGTGGCTCGGATCAACAATCACCGGCAGATGGGAAAGCCCCTTCACCACAGGAATTGCGGAAATGTCCAGCGTATTGCGGGTATAGGTTTCAAAGGTGCGGATACCCCGCTCGCAGAGAACCACATCGCGGGTGCCGGAAGCAAGCAGATATTCCGCCGCCATGAGCCATTCTTATATGGTAGATGACGGCCCGCGTTTTAAAAGCACCGGCTTTGCAAGCGAGCCGACTTTTTTTAGGAGTTCAAAGTTCTGCATGTTCCGCGCGCCGATCTGGAACATATCGGTAAGGTCCTTCATCTGGACCGCCAACTCGGGAGACACCACCTCGGTAACAATCGGCATACCGTTTGCTTCCCCGGCGGCCTTCATAAATTCAAGCCCCTGCATCCCAAGACCCTGAAACGCATAGGGACTGGTCCGCGGTTTATACGCCCCGCCGCGCAGCATCACCGCTCCCGACTCCCGCACCCTGGCCGCCGTTTCCATAATTTGATCTTTACTCTCCACCGCGCAGGGCCCCGCAATAACCGTGATCCGCGACCCGCCGATCTTAACGCCCGGCTGCGAAGCAGTCGCCCCAACGGTTACGATAGTATCCTCGGCCCGGGTTTCCCGCGAGGCAAGTTCATACGGCTTACTGGTTGCCGCCACCCGTTCAACACCCGGAAGTATACTAAGCTCGCGAATATCCACGACGCCCTTGCCGGTGGCCCCGATAATCGCATCCTCGCCAAAAGACTGTTCCCGGGTACTGAAACCCCGGTCTTTAAGGTATATGCGGACCATCTCCTTATCATGGGAGGAAATATCTTTTGATAAAACAACAATCATAAAAGGCATATTATAGATTTTAGGGGGAAAAGGCAAGGCAGGGGGAAAACAGGGAAAAAAGCAGTACAGTCTTGAGAAACAAGCCGCGTATACTCTGTTTTGCGATCCTAACGGATCCGGAAAGACTATGTTCTTGC
>JAISJS010000309.1 GCA_031261385.1 Treponema sp. | reverse complement strand
TGCCGGGCGGCGGATCACGGCTTGGAATTCATCCCCTTTGAGACCACGAAAGATGGAAATGGCAACGGCAGTATGGATGGCGGCGCGGGGGGTATGGATAGCGGCGCTGTTCAGGAAGGGGCCTGGGAAAAAGAGGTAAAGGAAATTTTCACCGCAGCCCTGGAGGGAAAGGCCCCGGATGCCCGTGAAGCGGAATCCTGGAAGACCTTTATCCTGACCCGGCTGGCTGCGGAATACCACAGTAAGGGCTGGGCCATGCAGTTGCATATCGCCGCCATCAGGAACATCAATTCGCGGGCCTTCAAGGCGCAGGGGGCGAATACGGGTTACGATGCGGTCCACGACCGGCCCGTGTCGGCAAAGCTGGCCAAACTCCTCGATTATCTTGAATCGCAGGGCAGGCTCCCAAAAACGATCTTCTACAGCCTCAACTTTAAAGATTTCTATGCATTGGGCACCGTCATGGGCGGCTTCCAGGGAACCGGTCCCGGCGGGAGGCCCGGAATCCCCGGCAAGATGCAGCTTGGTTCCGGTTGGTGGTTCCTGGATCACAAGGACGGTATGGAAGACCAGATGAAACTGCTGGGGAATATCGGCCTCCTCTCCCGCTTTGTGGGGATGCTTACCGATTCCCGCAGCTTCCTCTCCTATCCCCGGCATGAATACTTCCGCCGTATCCTCTGCAATATGCTGGGAACCTGGGCAGAAGAGGGGGAAATTCCCCATGACTTTGAACTCCTCAGCAGCATGGTCCGGGACATTTCCTTTGGAAACGCCCAAAGGTACTTTGGAACCTGAGATGTCGGCGATTCTTTCGCCGGCGATTCCTTCGCACGATTCCTCGCCCTTGCCAGGCCTTCCCCCGATAAAGTATGCTGATTGAATGAAGGTTTGGGTAAAATTACTGATTGGCTCCTTACTGGGGATATTCATCGCGATGCTGCTGCCCCAGGATAATCAGGAGGTCCTTTCCGCCCTTGCGTGGCTTGAAAATCTGGCCCTGCGGATTGGACGGTATGCCGTTGTTCCCATCCTCGTTTTTTCATTGACCATTGCCATATACGAACTGCGTCAGGACGGCCAATTTTGGCCGCTGGTGTTCCGCTCCTTTTTGATGATTGCGGGGAGCGCCGTCTTTGTTATCGGGGCGGGGATTATCGTCACCCTGCTCTTTCCCCCGGCGCGGGTGCCCTTCTTTTTTGAGGAACAGTTTGAGACGGTCTCCCTGGACACGGCGGATAATATCATCGCCCTTTTCCCTTCGAACATGTTTCAGGCGCTGGTAAGCGACGGGGTCTACCTTTTTCCCGTGTGCATCTTCGCTTTCTTTTTGGGGATGGGCCTTTCCTATGACCGCAGTTACACCAAACCGGTTATCGCCCTGGTGGATTCCCTCTCCCGTATTTTTTACCACATCGCTACGTTTTTTTCGGAAACCCTGGGCTTTATAATGATCGCCCTGGCGGCCTACTGGATGGTTCGTTTTCAGGGTGTTTTACGGGCCGATGTTTTCCATGACCTAATCGTCCTGCTGGGAGTTTTCAGCCTTATCCTGGGTTTTATCATACTGCCCCTGTTTCTCTACTTTCTTAGACCAAAAACAAATCCCTGGGCGATTCTTTACGGTTCACTGGGGCCCGCGATAACGGCCTTTTTTTCCGGGGACATCAATTTTTCCCTGCCGGTTTTGATGCGCCACGTAAAGGAAAACTTCGGGGTCCACAGGCGCGCCAACGCGGTAACACTGCCCATCTTTGCCATCTTCGGACGGGCGGGCAGCGCCATGGTTGCCGCCGCAGCTTTTATCGTGGTAATCAAGTCCTATTCCAGCCTGCCCATTGCCGGCGCAGATATTTTTTCCATCGGTCTCCGCGCCCTGATCATTTCATTCCTCCTTCCCCGCTACCCCGGCGCCGGCGCATACACCGCACTGGCGGTCCTCTGCCTTGACTACGGCCGCGGTTTTGAAGCGGGCTACCTGATCCTTAAGCCCCTGGCCTTTTACCTTATTGCGGTGGGCGCCTTCCTTGATGTGATGATCAGTTCCTTCGCGGTCTATGTCATCGCCCATATCAGCGGGTTTCGGGAAAACAAAAGTCTGCGGCATTTTATATAACCCCCCTGCCCATAGGGAAACGCCCATTCGGTCACGCTTGCACCTTCGGTGCTTCGGTCAAGTGACCTCATGGTCGTTTCCCTATGGGCAGGGGGGCTTCTGTTGTCAATGGGGAAGCGGTTTGTGGGGAATTCCAGAGACACTCGCATAGTGACCGCCCCTCCCCCCTGGGGCATTTGTACTCACGGGTGGGGAAGCGATTTGCGGGCGGCGCTTGACAAAAAAAATTTATTTCGGCATACTGATTCTATCAGGGTTGAATCCTGGTTGTTTCCCGTACGCGCTTTGAAAAGCGACGAGGAGCCTTCAGGCCGCGCGATGGTATATTAAAGTTGTTCGATAACTTCAGTTGTTGAACAATTCTATTGGGCGGTTTCCGCTTTGTTTGCCGAAGTAAGCAAGAAATCAATAACATTATCAAGAGCCGGACGTATATATGCGTACGCTCATCCTCAAGGAGTTTGTTATGAAGAAGATTTTTTGTCTGCTCGGCATGGGCCTTGTTTTCGCCGGAATTTTTGGTTCCGGTTTCGCCTTTGGGCACGAAACTTTTATCATTCCCGGTGATTCGTCAAAAGATTACAAAGCGGGAGACACCGCCGCCCTTTTCGGCGTTTCGTCCCATTATTTCGCGGTGGGCGAAGAAATTGAACCGCCTGAAACCGTGGAAATGTACGTTTACAAGAACGGCGTCAAAGGCGCGAATATCCCGCTGGAAGCGAACCGGGATCGTGTATGGTATGAGGGGAAATACCGGCTGGCTGACAACACGCCGGTAATAGCGGTTTTCAGGAGCATAGGCGGCTTCTATTCCATTCTGACCGACGGCAGTTACGCCGACGGTAACAGAACCCAGGCGCTGGCTGACAATCCGGGCAAGACGGTTCAGGTATCCCGGTATTTTACCAAATGGGGGAAGCTGTACCTCAACCCGAACAGGAACGACCGGACATTCAGCCAGCCCCTGGGCCATGATTTTGAGATTGTTCCCCTCAATAACCCCGCCGATATGCGGCGGAATTCGCGGATGACGCTCCGCGTTCTGTACAAGGGGCAGCCCTGGGCCAATGGGGAAGTTAAGGCGACCTGGGATTACTATGATTATCATTCTATGGATGTCTGGGCGCATACCGCAGCAACCAGCGCCAACGGCGAAGTTACCTTCCGGCTTGATCATATTGATATGAAAAAGCCGATCCTGTGGATATTCCAGGCGGGGGATATGAGGAAATCATCCCAGGCCGGTGTTGACGAGGACAACCTTAAGGCGACGCTGGTTTTCGCGGTGAAGTAGGCAAGACGGATAGTATGAAATATTGGTGTGTTTTGGCGGTATCGGCGTTGGTTTTAATCTTTCCCAATACCGCCTTCCCCCACGGCGTGGAAGTTTCCGATGTAACAGGCCAAGGCCGTGTCCGTACCCTCCGGTTTTCCTATACGGACGGTACTTCCATGCTGTTTGCCAAAATTAAGGTTTTCCCGCCGTCATCCTCTGACGCGCCGGCCCAGGAAAGCATCGCCGACCGGGACGGGTATTTTAGCTTTGTCCCTTTTGAGGGCGGCGATTGGCGGCTAACGGCGGAAGACGGCATGGGTCACCGGGGAGAAATTCTTATCACCGTGGATGATGAGGCGGGAACGGCATTTACGGTGCAAAACACGGTCCCTTCCAATAAATTGTCGGCGCCAATCGCAATCGTTTTAGGCTTGAGTCTGATTCTCAACGTGTTTGCCCTGTGGTATTTCGCGGGGCTGCGCAAAAAAGGAGCGGGAGAAAATGCATATTAGCGAAGGGGTTTTGTCGCCGCCGGTACTTGCGGCGGGCTGGGTTTTGGCGGCGGGCGGTCTTGCCGTGGGCCTGAAAAAGACGCCGGTGGAAAAACTGCCGGAAACGGCGCTGGTGTCGGCGGCGCTGTTTTTGGCCGGTCTTGTTCATGTGCCCCTTGGGCCGTCGAGCATACACCTTACCCTGTTGGGGATTGCCGGTATCATGCTGGGCTGGAGCGCCGTCCCCGCTCTTTTTATTGCGCTTTTTTTACAGGGGCTTTTGTTCCAGTTCGGCGGCTTATTGTCATTGGGGGTCAACACCGTTTCGATGGGGCTTGCGGCCCTTTCAGGTTGTTTGGTTTTCCGCCTGATACCGGCAAGGCTCAAACTTCCTGGCGCATTTTTAGGCGGCTTTGTAGCTTTGTAGCGGTAATTGTGGGGACGGCCATCGTGGTAACATCCCTCTTTTTTTCCGACAGGGGTTTACAGGCAACGGCGGTCCTGCTCTTTGCCGCCAATCTTCCCCTTGCCGTTGTGGAAGGCGTTATATCACTATTTATCGTAATGTTTCTTTCAAGGATGCTGCCCGATCATGTATCC
>JAISJS010000247.1 GCA_031261385.1 Treponema sp. | reverse complement strand
GGGTGGAATATCTACTGGTACAACTCCGCCGGGGCGCTCTTGTACCTGGTTCAGCTGAAAAACAGCGCCATCCCTGTTCCGCCGGCATGGCCGGATGTAACATCGTCTATAGACGCAATTATGGCGGCCCCTGATTCCCGGCAGCTTTTTCTCAAGGTGGATTATTACCGGAGTACGTTTGATGAATCCACCAATACCCGGACGGGAAATGAACCGGACAGTTCTGTTATCTGGATTATGAATGTAGAAGACGGCTCCTATTCGGGACGGGTTGATCTTCCCTTTTTTGAGTATACGGTGAACGAAAACGGGCGCAACACCCATTTACGGGTATTGTATTCGATGCTTGCCGTGGTTAAAAACGGCAGAGTGTTTCTGTATTTCCCGGTGGAAGGCGGATATTCGCTTTTAATGCTGGATTCTTATTCCGCCGGAGGAGACGGGCAGCGCAGAGGGTTTATACAGGTAAAGGATGAGGAGCTTCAGTTTAATGAGTTTGATGTTTCTGCAGAGGGGATACTTTCGGCGTTTCTGGTAAATGAGGCGCAGGTAAAACTTGTCTGGTGGCGAACCGATAAACTGATAGGAGAATTGCCTTGAACGGTATATTGGTTTCTTCGCAGAATGCCCGCGCCCTTGATGCGGAAGCCGCCTCTGATTGGGCGTTTAATCCCTTTGCCCTGGTGGAGGCGGCGGGGAGGAGCTGTGCGGATGTTTTTACCGCTTCCTATCCGTGCTTCTTCACCGCGTCATTCGAAAAAAACCTGCGGATCGTTGCCGTTTCCGGCGGGGGCAACAATGGCGCCGATGCCATGGTCATGCTCCGGAGCCTTATCCTGAAGGAATTTGTCCGTCCCGATCTGGCGGCAATCGTCATTACCCGGATTCCCGGCGCAGGGGATAAAAACCCGCTTTCGGAAACCCTCCGTTCCATGAAGAAGATGAAGGTGCCGATCCTGGTGTGGGATTATGCCGGGGAGGAGGCCGGCAGGGCCTGCGAGGATATTCTGGCCTGTGCGGATATTATCATCGACGGTATAGCAGGAACCGGCCTCAAAGGTCCGCTCCGTGACAGCCCCGCTGTAATGGCTGAGGCCATCAACCGGCTCAAAAAAAACCGGCCTGCTCCAAGCGGAGGCCTTTCAACGCCGTTTGTGGTTTCAATCGATCTGCCCTCGGGAAATTCCGACCACTTTACGCCCGGTATGCCGGTGCTGGAGGCCGATGCGGTGCTGGCCCTTGAACCCCGCAAACTCTGCCTGTACCGGCCCGCATCCCGTATCTTTTGCGGGACCATACTTTCCGTCGGGGGCGTTTTCCCCCCCGAACTGATTAAAAAATTTACCGATGCACGGCTTGAAGATTGGCGATCTTCCGCATCCCGTATCCCGGTGATTCAGGCAAGCGCCTATAAACGCGAACGGGGCGCCGTGGAAATCCGCGCCGGTTCCCCCGGCACAACAGGAGCGGCAAAAATCGCCGCACGGGGAGCACAGGCCGCAGGAGCGGGACTTATCTCTCTTATTGCCGATACTTCTATCTATCCGATTCTTGCCGCAGACGCCTCCGGGGTAATGGTCATTCCCGAATCTGCGGAAAAGGAGAATGGAGAAAACAGCCATAGTCCTGATGCGGCGCTGCTTGGCCCCGGATGGGGGAAGGGCCCCGATCGGATACGGATTTTGCAGCGTTATCTGGAACGGGAAAAAGACGGCCTCCCGCTGATCCTTGATGCCGACGCCATTCCCCTTGCCGTTGACGTACGTTTCCACGGAAACGTGATCCTTACTCCCCATCCCGGAGAATTTGAACAGTATACAGGAATCCCCAGGGAAGAGATTCTTGCCGACCCGCTCCCGATACTTGTCCGCACTGCCCGTGAGAAAAACGCCGTTATCCTTTTCAAGAGCCATGTGCTGTTTATCGCCTCTTTTGACGGCAGGGTGGGTATTATCGACGGCATGGCGCCGGTTCTTGCCGCAGGGGGCTCGGGGGATCTTCTTGCGGGCTTTTGCGCCGGTATAGCGGCCCGGCTCAATGCCGAAAGGCGGTCTTCCCCGGGCGGCGCTTTTGACGGCTATGCCTGTGCCTGCGCCGCCGCCGCCCTGCTCATAGAGGCGGGGAAAAAGACGCAAGGTGTACGGCGCTTTACCGATCCAATGGAAATTGCCGATACGGCGGCTTTACTGGCAGGCGGCGCATGGCTGCCGGAGGAAAAATAGTGGACGAACCTGAAAAAAAGCGGCCCAATGCGGAATATCCGCTGCTGAAGACAAACGATGACGGAAAGGAACTGGTTTTTTACTATTCCCGTGAGCGCCGCCTTGAGAATGCGTCGCAGGAAGTGCAGGATCTTTATAAGGGCAGCCCCCGGAAAAAATCGGGTTTTTTCCGGTCCCTTACCTCCACAAAACCACTTGCCTTTCTATTTGTCTCAATATTGATACTGTCCGCCATGATTATGGTTATTTCGTCCCTTGGGTTAGCGGATAGCAGCCGAACCCTCGGCGGGAACAGACTTACCGTTTCCGCGATACGGTTTGATGGGGCAACTTTTTTTGTTCTTACCAAAACATACAAGGAGGGAACAGAGTCCTACACCGGCCTTGTCGACATTGCCGTATCCCCCGTTGTAAAGGAAAGCGAGGGGGAATACCCTGTATTCAATCACCGGGTATTTTTCAGCCTCAGCACGGAGGAGGACTACCGCTTTTCCGTTCCCTTTGAAGCTGAAGCGATGATCCTTGTATTACAGGGCGAAACAGGTCTTGTCAATTTTACGGTGAAACCCAAATGAGGCCAACATCGAAGATCATCGAAGATCATCGAAGATGCGTTGACCCGCACGGTTTTATGGGGTATTCTATTTCCGGGGAGTAAACATGCCGCAATTATATTTTTTGTCGATACTTTTTAACGGGTTAACCGGTTTTGTACTGGTTTCTAATGGTGATGATTCTTCCCTGGATCATCAGGATTTTGAAGAAAACACCCGGTTTTCGCTGCAAAACGAGACCTTCCGTCTGATTCTGGGAATTCTGACGGCGATTACCGGATTATTGGTGCTGCTTTCTCCCTATACCATCCTCATTATTAAAGACGGTATCCCCATAAGCAGGGGTATCCCCATATTGGGCGACCTGATTCCTGCTCTGGTCGGCCTTGCCGCCGGTTTCAGCCTTATATGGAGTTTTTATCGGGGGCGGTCTACCGCTGCCGGGGGGAAAGTTGCGCAGCTCGGAGAGACTTTTTTCAAATACAAAAAATGGATGGGGTTTATCATAATTGCCGTTGCGGCGCTGCATTTTCTGTTTCCCCAGGCGCTGTTCCTTTAGCGGGATGGGCTTGTGACGTCAGTTGCAGGTATTGCCGTTGACGGGGACCGGATCTTTATCGCCCGGCGGAAAGCGGGGGGAGACCTTGGAGGCAAATGGGAATTTCCCGGAGGTAAGGCCGAGGAAGGGGAAACCGATGAAGAGGCCCTGGTCAGGGAATACAAAGAAGAATTTGGCGTAAAAGTTTCCGTGGGCGCCCCTGTAGGAACGGCAGCTTTTGAACATCATCAAAAACAATTTTCCCTGCACGCGTACCGTATCAATTTTTTGGAAAAAGATTTTATCCTTGCCGAACATACCGAATGGCGCTGGGCGCTTCTTGCAGAAATAGAAGCGCTGGATTTTGCAGATTCCGACCGGCTTTTATTTCCCCGCATAAAAGCCCATTTCGCTTCTTCGTTCTAAAGAAAACGTACGGTAAAAAGCAATCCGGCGTTCACGGCGCGAAACGCCATCCCTGCACTATCCGGCCATAAAAGGTAATCTCCGCTTTTGTTTGAGCCGGTCTTGCGCTCATAGGTGTCTCCGTGATTTACCCCGATACACCGGTATGAAGCATGGAGGGTAATTTCAAAATTTTCCGAGAGAGTAAAAAGTAACGCCCCTCCCGGTTCAAGGTAGAGACTCCATCTGACATAATCGTTGTATTCCGTATTGGTTAAAAAATGATCATCCCGGTCGGCGCCAAAGGCAAAGGGCCCCAGGTTGAAAAAAAGGTTTGTGCTGAACCATTTAACAACGGGGATCGACAGGGATATTCCCGGATAAAAAAACAGCCAATCCTGGGAATATCCGATTACCGGACCTGAAAAAGGTATTTGGGGAAGTGATTCGTCCCAGATATTATAGTCGGTCCCCGTTTTTCCCGCATATTGCGCATACCCGTCCCGCCCTGTCCATTTAAAATGCATCCAGGAAAGCCCCGCGTATAGTTTGAACATCACCACAGAATCCAGGGGAATGGAAACACCCAGCGAAAAATCAAAAAACATTGCCCCATCGGTATAATTATCACTGTAGGAAAAATGGGTAAGGGCATTATCCGCCCGCAGCCAGTCCCGGTCTTCCATACCGCCTGAAACGCCCGGAAAGCCCAGCTTTAAAGAAAAGTCCGCAAAAAACCCCACCTTCTCATAGAGGTCTCTGCGGGAAAATTCGACTGCAGCCTCATAATAAAAAAGAGGTTTTATATCCCAAAGAAGCTGACTTAAAAAAATATCTTCTGCTTCATAAACAATTTCTTCAGCTTGCCCGTATAAAAATCCGGCCCCGTTCGTAACAGAAAGGGTATAGGGGAATTCGTTCTTTTTTTCTGTATCCTGCCCCCAAATTGATGAGCATACAGCGGGAAAAATGATGACGAAACAGACAAAACCCGCTATATTTTTCATACTATGAGAGTACGAGTTAGTTCGTGTAGAGGTCAAGCGTTTATACTCCTTTTTATGGCGCTGCTTGGTATTGTTTCCTGCGGCGCCCGCAGGGAAGATAATCCCATCATCCCGCCGGCAACCCCTCCCTTGTCCCGTTCGGTTATCGGTTATGCCGTGATCAATGTTTCCTATACCCACCTGGTTGAAGCCCCCGGGTTATTGGAAACTTCTCTGGGGTACCTGCGGCGGGGGGCCCTTGTCACAGTTATTGAACGGCGGCAGATTAAATCGCTTACCACGTTTGAATCCTGGGTGCTGGTACAGGAGCTTCCGCCGGGTCAGTACCGGGGCTGGCTCCCGGAACGGGTAGTTGATATTTACGATACCGAATCCCGCGCCAAAACCGCCGCAGACAAAATTATGAAACAATAAAGAAGTGGTTATTGTATCGATCCAAGCTGACCGCAGGCGCCTGAGATACTGCGGCCTTTGCGGTAGCGGCGGGTTACGGTAAGGCCGTCTTTTTCAAGCAGGCGGGAAAATTCCTGTACCTCTTTTGCGGCAGGTTCCCGGAGGGGAACCCCTTCAAATTCCAGGCCTGCAACCGGGTTCCACGGGATAAGGTTTATTGCCGCATCAAGGCCATGGGCAAAGGCAGCCATGGCGGAGGCAGCCCCGGCATGGGTGTTTATACCGGCAAACAGCGCCGCTTCCAGTGTTACCCTGCCGCCGCCTTTTTCCTGATAATAACGCAGACTGTCTTTCAGGGCGGGCAGGGGGTTTGAAACACTTATCGGCATAAGGCGGCCCCGCAGATTTTCTTCTGCGGCGGTCAGGGAGACGGCGAGCCGCACCCTGGGGCCGTTATCTGCAAGGTCCCGTATGCCGCCTGCGATGCCGCACGTGGATACGGTAATGCGCCGGGGGGAAAGGCCCAGGCCTTCGCGGCAGGTCAGTACCGAAACGGCCCGGCGGAGTTCCGCCAAATTGAGCAGGGGTTCTCCCATGCCCATCACAACGATATTGGAAATAGCGCTTTCAATGCGGCGGAGAAACAGAAACTGCTCAACGATCTCGGAAGAAGAAAGATTGCGCTTAAAGCCGAGCTGGCCGGTTTTGCAGAAAACGCATTGGGCAGGACAGCCGGCCTGGGTGGAAAGGCAGGCTGTTTTTCGTTCCCTCCCATCGGCAAGAAGGACCGCCTCAATTTTTGCCCCATCGGCAAGGCGAATCTGGAGTTTTACCGTGCCGTCCGGGTCGGGAAGTTCCGCCGAAACGGCGCTTGAATAAACGGTAAAACGGCCGGCAAGTTCCTCCCGCAGGGAGCGGGGCAGATTTTTCATTTCAGTAAAATCTGCTATCCCCCGTGAAATCCATTTGAAAATTTGCCGGGCGCGGTAGGCGGGGAGGGGGATGAGTGCTGTGGTAAGCTCCTCCAGGGGAAGGCCTGAAAGGGGAGGCAGCGCAGTGCGGTTACCCGCCGGGGAGGACATAGTGAAAAAACCGCCTTCCGGTCAGGACTGGATTCTTTCAAGCATATCGGAGACGGCGCCGTTTCGGATTCCGAGTTTCTGAAAATTTTCCAGCACTTCAATCGCCGCCCGCTTGTCACCGGTCTTTATGTAACAGTCAGCCAGCTCCAAAAAGAGCCGGTAATTTTTTGGATCCTGCTGAATCAGGCGCTTGAGGGATTCTGAAGATTCGGCAAATTTTCCCTGGGCCTTGGCAACCACCGCCAGGCCGAGTACTGCATAGGTATCAAATTCGATATTCAGCGCCCGCTCATAGTATTCCACGGCCTTCCCGTAATTATCCAGATGCCGGTATGCGTCTCCCGCACGGGTAAGGATCACTTTGTTCCGGGGGTCCTGCTCAAGAATACGGTTCCAGTATTCGAGTGAACGTTCCTGGAGATTCATCCCCCGGTAGCAGTCGGCAAGGCCGAACAGGGCATAAAAATTATAGGGCTCTTTTCGCAGGGCCTTTTCAAAAAATTCTACTCCCTCGGCAAAGGTCTTGAGCTTGCGGTGACAGTTGCCTATAGAGGTAAGCACCCGGATATCCACATTATCCTTATTGTTTTGAAACATCTTTTCCCAGTAGAAAAGCGCGTCCCGGTATTCTTTAAAATCGTAATGAAGATGACCCAGCCCGATGATCGCATAGGGATTCCATTCTTCCATTTCCAGCACCCGGAGGTACACCGCCTTGGAATGTTTAAAATCCCGTACCTTGCGGTAGGCGTCGGCTACCCGCGTTAAAACAGTTATGTTCCGGTCGTCGTGGAGCAGATACTGTTCCCAAATTTCAATAGCCTTGTGAAACTGGTTCAGGGCCTTGTAACAATCGGCAAGGCCGAACAGGGCATAGTTATTTCCCGGATGGTACACAAGGCAGCGCTGATAAAAAACTACCGCTTCGCGAAAACTCCCCCGCTTGCGGGTAGCGTCACCCATACCGACCAGGGCATAGTTGTTATTTTCATCAACCTCAAGTATTTTTGCAAAGCAGTCTACTGCGTCCGAAATTTTGTTCTCTTTTAAAAGCTGATAGCCCTTCTTGGAAAGCTCGGAGACCTCCAACACTTCTAAAGGAAGGCCCCCTTCCGCAGAAAAAGCGCCTTCGTCAGGAGCCGCCGCATTTTGGGGAGCTTCTGCTGTTTGCGTTGTTTCCGCTAAAATGCCGTCCACGTTATAATTATCACTCATCACCCTGATCCTCTTCCTCATGTAATAGCTGTTGTAACAAAGTCGAAAGCTGCATGATGATGGGTTCAGATTTTGTACGATCCGGAGCGATCCAATACATTTTCAGGGCATCAAGCAGACTGCCCCTGGATTTGTAATGATCTCCGACACGGGAGAGGCCATCGGAATACCCTGTCGTTAAAAAAATCCGCCGGGCTCCTTCAACATCACCGGAATTGTACAAAACATTACCCTTACGGTTCAGCGCCGCTTTTTGGGCTCCGTCTATTGAGGGGGCTTTTGTGGTTTTTACAAACACATTTTGTTCTTCGAATTTCTCGAAAACGTTTTTATAATCCATCTCTTGCCCAAACCGTTTACATCTATATTTCTATTATCTACTATATCTTATAAAAAGACAACAAAAATTTAAATAAAATCTGCATTTTTTGTCACCAAAAAAAAATCTACTACTGAACGTCCGTATTCCCGGTAATCATCCTTTGCCAGAAATGGTATCGGATCATCATGAAAGTCTTCACGGGGGCGGTGAATAAGCAGCCGGGAACCGTTTTTTGTAAGCGGAGAGGCGGCAATATCCCGAATTAAATCCCATTTAAACCGGTACGGAAACGGCGGATCACAGAAAATGATATCAAAGTTTTTTTTGGAGCGCTTTACGTACAGTTCGGCAGATATAAATCGGCAGTTTATCCTTTCAGATGAAATCGAAACGTTTTCAAGTAATGTTTTCCGTTTCAGGGGGTCCATTTCTACCGCTTCAATATATGCTGCACCCCGGGAGGCCGCTTCCAGGGCAATGATCCCCGATCCTGAAAAAATATCCAGAAACGACAGACCCGACAGATCCCCCAAAACGGCAAATACCGATTCACGCATACGATCCATGGCGGGCCGGATTATCCCTGCGGGCATTGCAACACGCCGTCCCCGTAAGGACCCGCCGGTAATTCTCAATTTTTTACACCCGGCCTTTAAAAGTCTTTAAGCAATTCATTGAGTTCATCGGAACTGACCACCGGATTAAATGCGGCAGTCTCCGTTGTTCCGCCCGATCTATCAATTGTTTTTCTTCTTTCCTGGCTGCCCGCCTTAAGGCGGGTAAGCTTTTCCCGGATCATCGGGAAGTCCTCCAGGGAAATACTGCCGGACCCATCCAACAGCTCCGATAAAACCCGGGAAAAAAGCAGTTCCAGGTCTTGAAAACTGTCAAGCTCTTCCTCCCGCTCAAGGAGCCGGGTATTCTCCACAAGACTCCCAAGCAGGGTATTCAGGGCAGCGTCGATAAAAACGACATCATCTATCGTCTTATCCAGAAACAGATCCGGGTCCGGATCAAGGGCAAGTACATCCCGAATAATACGGATACGCTGTTCCAGGATGAATATATTGTCCTCAAAATTGATACGTTTATTCATGGCTTTGTTATTTATCGGCAGAATCGGTAGACAGACGGAGGGCTTTTTGCTATACTATATTATACCTCTTTGCCTGTCCGCTGGATAGGCCAATGTCCGCCCTTGGGGTGGAAACGTTATGTCCGTAAGGAGGACCTATGCGTCAGTATGAGCTGACGGTCATCTTCCCCCTGGAAGAAGACCAACATCAGGCAGGCCGGGAAAAATTGTTAGCCGACCTTGCCGCCAACGGGGTCGAAATCGAGAAAACCGATGAGACCGGAGATCGTGATCTTACCTATGAGATCAAAAAAAGAAAACGGGGCAAGTACGTTCTGTTTACCATCAAGGCCGATCCGGCAAAAATAACCGTTCTGGACCGGATTTTCAAGCTTAATACCAACCTTCTCAAGTACCTTTTTGTCAGGGTGGAGGAATAGGCTCCATGGCTGATTTAAACCATGTAGTCCTGATTGGGCGCCTTACCCGGGACGCCGAACTCAAGTACACCGCCGGGGGGCAGGCTGTCTGTAAATTTTCCATCGCCGTAAATCGCCGGCGCAAAAACGGCGACCAGTGGGAAGACGAGGCAAACTTTTTCGATGTCGTCGTGTGGGGCAGGCAGGGCGAATCCTTAAATCAGTATCTCATCAAGGGAAAAATGGTGGGAGTTGACGGTGAACTCCGTCAGGATCGCTGGCAGCAGGAAGGCCAGAACCGGTCAAAAGTGGAGATCGTGGCAAATTATCTCCAGCTTCTTGGCGGAAGCGGCTCAGGCGGTTCATCCGGAGGCGGCGCATCCTTTAACGGGAATGGTTCCGCCGGGAATGGCACAGGAGGCGGTCAGGGGTTTCCCCCAGGTAACACCCCTGCAGCATCAGGCGGCGAAGGCGCCGCCGATGACGGCTTTGCCGACGATATTCCTTTTTAGAGGAGTTATGCTGACAGTAGTCAGCTTCGATTAAACGCGCGGCTCACGCCGCTGTATTAAGGAGTTATGCTGACAGTAGTCAGCTTCGATTAAAAACGCGGCTCACGCCGCTGTATTGCTGTTGTATTAAGGAGTTATTTATGTCCGATGAACGATATATGGAAAACGAGCGCCCCTCCCGGCAGGATCGGGGGATGGATGTCGGGATGGACGGCAGGGACGGTGAAGATCGCGGCCGCGGAAAGGGCAAGGTTTTTTTCAAAAAAAAGGTCTGTAAATTTTGTGTTCAGAAGCTCAAAATAGACTACAAGGACGCCGACACCCTGCGCCGCTTTATTACCGAGCGGGGAAAGAT
>JAISJS010000213.1 GCA_031261385.1 Treponema sp. | reverse complement strand
CTTATGCCTTCCGATGTCCTCGTGATGAACAGGACAAAAGTGAAGGGGCTTGTGATGGACATGGGGAGCCGGACTTCGCATACGGCGATTCTGGCGCGGGCCTTTGGAATACCGGCAGTGCTGGGGCTTTCGCTTATCACCAAGGAGATAAACGACGGCGACAAGCTGGTGGTAAATGGTTCTGCCGGGCAGGTTGTGGTTAATGCGGACAAGCAGGCCCTGACTCAGCTTGAAAATGCCATAAAAGAATTCAGAAAAAAATCCGATGAGCTTTCGCGCCTGCGGGATCTTCCCGCGGAAACTCTGGATGGTCACCGGGTGATTCTCAAGGCAAATATTGAAATCTCTGAGGAGGCCGATCAGGTGCTTGATTTCGGCGCCGAGGGAATAGGTCTGTACCGTTCAGAATTTCTTTTTCTTACGCCGGGAAAACTTGCCGGTGAGGAGGAGCAGTACCGCTCTTACAGCCATGTGCTTAGAACCCTTGAAGGGCTGCCGGTTACCATCAGGACGGTTGATGTCGGCGGGGATAAGCTTTTGCCGGAGCTGCAAACCATGGACGAAAAAAATCCCCTCCTTGGCTGGCGGGCGATTCGGTTTTCCCTGTCTCATCCCGAACTTTTTAAAACCCAGCTCCGGGCAATACTCCGTGCCAGCGTGGAAGGGAATGTGCGGATCATGTTTCCGATGATTTCCGGTATTGAAGAACTGGAGAAAGCCCTTGTTCTTTTGGAAGAGGCAAAGTCCGAGTGCCGTCAACGGGGTTATGCTTTTACCAAAGATATTGAAGTGGGAACGATGATAGAGATCCCGTCGGCGGCGATGACTGCGGATATTCTTGCTGAACGGTCGGATTTCTTTTCCATCGGCACCAACGATCTTATTCAGTATAGCCTTGCCGTGGACCGCGGAAATGAACGGGTGAATTATCTGGCCCAGCCCTGTCATCCTGCGGTATTGCGTTTTTTAAAGCTGACGATCGACGCGGCCCACCAAAAAAAAATCAAGGCGGCTATGTGCGGAGAACTTGCAGGGGATACATTTGTGACGCCGCTGCTCCTCGGTTTGGGGCTCGATGAATTCAGCATGACTGCCTCAACTATCCCCCAGGTAAAAAAAATCATCCGCGGGGTAAGTATGGAAAAATGCTGTGCCCTTGCGGAAAACGTATTGCGCTCCACTTCTTATCAGCATGTGGTAAGCCTCGTGGAGACCTGGACACGCGAAAATTTTCCTTTAGGATGATGCATGGAATTCAGCTCCGGTATTAAATACCGTAATCTTCCGGTGGTTGCCCTGACCGGGCGGCCCAATGTCGGTAAGTCCACACTTTTTAACCGCCTGCTCCACAAACGGCGGGCCATTACCGATCCGACGCCGGGGGTTACCCGTGATCCGGTGGAGATGGATACTTTTATCGCAGGGAAACCTTTGCGGCTTGTTGATACCGGCGGCTTCAAGCTGACCCGCGACGGCGGGGACGCGGAAACACTCGACGATCTTGTCATGGAAAAAACTCTTGCGACGATCAAGAAGGCCGACCTCATCATACTTATTCTTGAAGCAGGCGTTCTCACCGCAGAGGATGAAGAGTTTATTGAATTGCTGCGGCCGTACCGGAAACGGCTTATCACCGTGGTAAACAAAACCGAGGGAGGCCGAAGGGAAGCCGACGCCTGGAACCTTCTTTCCTTTGGATTTGAAAAAGTCTGGATGATTTCTGCGGAACACGGCGACAATGTTGCAGACCTTACCGATGCAATTATCAACCGTCTTGATTTTTCAAAAGTTGCGCCTGACATTGCCGAAAAGCGGCCCATACGTATCGCCCTGCTCGGCAAACCCAACACCGGAAAATCAACATTGTCAAACCGGCTTACTTCTACCGGCGCGTCTATTGTCAGCGATATTCCCGGTACAACACGGGACGTCGTGGAAGGTTCATTCTCATACAAGAACAGGGAATTTGTGATTCTTGATACTGCCGGTATTCGCCGGAAAAGCAAGGTAACAGAAAACATCGAATACTATTCGGTAAACCGTGCGATTAAAACAATCGGAGACGCCGATATTGTTTTTCTTATGATTGACGCCCAGGAGGGCCTTTCCGATCAGGATAAAAAGATTGCGTCGCTTGCCCACGAAAAGGGCAGGGGGATCATTATGGTCCTGAATAAATGGGACGCCATGCCCGATGTAAAAAATACTTTTGCGGCGGTTTCTGACCGCATTCATTTTCTTTTTGGGCAGATGGAATATGCGCCGATTATTCCGGTAAGCGCCCTGGAAGGAGAAGGGGTAGAAAAACTTCTGAATACGGCAATCCGTATGTACGGTCAGCTTACCAATCATGTGGAAACTGCCGCCCTTAATAAGGCCCTGGAAAAGTGGCTTGCGGAAACTCCGACGCCGTCCGGTCCGCAGACCCGGTTTAAGATAAAGTACGCAGTACAGAGTTCGGAAAATCCTGTGGCGTTTATTTTTTTTGTATCCCGTGTCCGTGCGGTAACCGAGCCATTTATTGCATCTCTCAGGAACAAGATCCGGCGGGATCTGGGCTTTTCCCTGATCCCCGTTACCGTTGAGATTCGCTCATCAAAAAAGGAATAAAGGTTGAGTACGTACGCTGTCGCCGAGGCGGCCCGCATATTGCAGGTGAAGGCACACGTGATCCGTTATTGGGAACGGGAAATCCCTTTGATCCAGCCCAAACGGGACAGTTTTGGCAAGCGGCATTATTCCGAAGCTGATATTCAAATATTTCTCCGCCTAAAATACCTGCTCTATGAAAAACATTTTACCGTGGAAGGCGCCCGTGATGAACTTTTTCGCGAGCTTTCCGGTGAAGGCCCTGCCCAGGATTTAAGAGCCCGGATAAATGCGCTCCGCTCGGATTTGATACGGCTTTGTAAAATTGTGCAGAAAGACACGCCTCATGAAGGTAATGCCAAACCCGCTGAGGCCGGTGAATGACAGAACTTTTTCCGCCCCTGCCGCCGGAAACAAAAACCATCCTCGACGGTATCCCCGGTTTAATCGATAAAGTCTTCCCCCTTCCGCGGCGTTTCCGATCCGGCCTGCCTTTTGATATTGCAGAACTTTCCGAAGCCTTTACCAGCGACCGCGGCAGCAGGGGCGTTTCTTATTTGGGAAAACCCAATCTCCTTTCCGCATACCTGCGTTATTTCCTTCCCTGGAACCTGTACCGCCTCTGCCGCCTGCTGCCCGGCCTGGATTTACCGTTGAATGTTTTGCATAAAAGTAATACGCAATGTAATACATATAGTAATACTCATATTGAAGCTGATACGATCGCAGATCCCATTGCAATTACCGATCTAGGCTCAGGCCCCCTCACCCTGCCCATTGCCCTCTGGATAACACGGCCTGAACTGCGGGAATTAAACCTTGAGTTCCGCTGCCTCGATCAGACCGGGGCGGTACTGGATGCGGGGAAGAAACTATTTTGTGCTCTAGCCGGCGGGAACAGCAAGTGGACCATACGGACCATAAAAGGAAACCTGGGTACCCCGGTACATGGCGGTCCCGCCCAATTGGTCACTGCGGTAAATCTTTTTAATGAACTATTTCAGGATCTTCCCCACACCGATTCCGCAGGCCTCCGCCGCCTTGCCGAAAAAAATGCCCGCCTGCTTGACGCCCTTGCAGGCAGTTCCGGCTCCATTCTGGTCATTGAGCCGGGTGTTCCCCGCTCCGGTGAATTTATCGCCGCGCTACGGGATTCTCTTATTGCATTGGGCCGAAGTCCTGTTTCTCCCTGTCCCCATAACGGCGCATGTCCTTTTCCCGGCGGAAAAACAGCGGAGCAGGGGATGTACGGCGCCGCAAATAACAAGTGGTGTCACTTTGCCTTTGAAACCGATTCTGCGCCTCCCGCACTGCTTGCATTATCAAAAACCGCCGGGATTCCCAAGGAACGGGCCGTGTTGAGTTTTTTGTTGGCGGGTCCACACAGGCAAGATAGCGCCCATTCACCGGAAAGTGCGGTAATGCCGGAGGGCGTTGCAGGATCAGGCAGTACAAAAATTCAGGTGCGTATAATTTCCGATCCATTTCCGGTGGCGCAGGGCGGCACCGGCCGCTACGGCTGTTCTGCCGAAGGCCTTGTTCTGGTTACCGGAACGCGGGGAGCTTTGGAAGAAATGAATTCGGGGATGCTGGCAGAATTTAATAAACCAACTGAAAAAGAGGAAAAGCGGGACAGCAAAAGCGGGGCGTTGATAATCAGGACGCAGCAGGTTTAAAAAAATCCTACGCCAAAGATGAGCGCCAGCGCAAGGCCAAAAACAACGAGTGATAATGACATCTTTATAATAAAGGCCAGAGTTTTAAAAGCAAACCAGATAACAAAGATAAGGATAAGTCCGCCAATAATAAACATGCTATACTCCTTGGTAAAGCATAACATATTTACAGGGAAGAAAACAGGGATGGGGCAGGGTTGGAATTAGTATTAATTTCCCTTGCTTAAAATCCTTGATAACCGGTATACTCTATTATAGAAAGAGGATATATGAACCAAGCCCAAACCATGACGTTGCATGAGAAATTTGCTATTACCGCTAAGGCTCGTGAATTTAAGGATGCCGGCAATATGGAGGAGTACGAACGGATTCTGAGGCAGGAACTGCCCCTGGCGCCCTATCTGGCAGAATTCGCCAAAAAACGCCTCGGCCCCGACTTCCTGGTAAAAAGCGGTTTTAACCTGTCAGAAGCAGAGGCTGAATTTGGACAAAATTGGCTTAATAAATAAAATATTTACCAGTGTAAATTCCATCGATCTGGGCCGCAAAGGACTTGATACGGATGGCGAAGAACATGATGGGCGGCTCAATTATGAAGATGGAATATTTTCAGCCATGACCGCCTTTCAGGAAGCCCAAAAAACAGCGGATTGTGGGCTTTTAATTCTTACCGAAGAGACGTTTTTACGACAGGAACTTCATTACTGCGATACCAATGACGCGATTACCCTTAGCAGCCTCACCCAAGCTGTTCAGAGCTTCGGAGATGCCCAGCGTTCCCTTGATGTCGTTAACCGCCCTTCGACCTATCAGGAAGCCGAAAAAACCCATCCCACCACGAAATTTCGTAAACATGGCCTTCCGCAGGACGCTTTTCACCAGGCTTGCGACGCCCACCGAACCCGGCTGAGTAACTCCCTTCGTACCCCAGGGGTCAACATGAAAGAAAAGGCCGTCATACAGCAGAGGGTGGCAAACATGAAAACCGCCGTAAGTGCCTATATAGAGAAACAGAGAGCGGCCTTGAAGTAAATTTCCCACTATTTTTTTTGCCCCATCATTCCGTGATAGACCAATGGGTATATACTGGTACTAAACTTGAATAAAGGGAGTGTACCATGTCCGAAATACAAACATCTGAAACCCATGAAATAAAAGACACTGCCATCCTGGATTCTCTTATAAAAATTGTTTTCAAGGCCGAGGAAAATGGCTTCACTTCTGATTTTTCCGGCGGCCAAATTGAAAACATTGCACGCAAGCGCGCTGTTGATTTTATTCTCTCAGGGAATAATCCTCCGCTTGAAAAAATGAAGACATATTGCATGGAAGAAACACTTGAAAAGAATGGAACGAGCCGCATAGGGTTTGGGGTATAAGGGGTATTATATGACTGATTTTGCAGCAATTGATTTTGAAACCGCTAATTATAATCAATCAAGTGTTTGTGCTATTGGTGTTATTATTGTCAGGAATAACAAAATTGCAGATACTTATTACAGCCTCATTCGTCCTGCACCGAATTATTATCTTGAATGGTTTACAGAAGATATACACGGAATATCCTATGAGGATACTATAGAAGCCAGACCATTTCCGGAAGTTTGGGCAGAAATAAAGCCAAAAATTGAAGGGCTTACCTTGGTAGCTCATAACAGTCAATTCGATGAGGGATGTTTAAAAGCCGTCCATAAAGCCTACAAGATTCCTTATCCAAAATATGCTTTTCAATGTACTTGTAAAGCTTCACGCCGGATATTTGGTAAAAACTTACCGGATCATAGCCTACCCACCGTGGCTAAAAAATGCGGGTTTGCCCTTCTAAATCATCATAATGCATTGGCAGATGCCGAAGCATGTGCAGTTATAGCTATGAAAATACTATAAAATAATTGCCCCATCATTGTGTGATTAACCAAAGGAGTATAATATAAGCTATGGAAACGAGAAAACATATACCAAGAGCTACCCTGGCAAGGATTTATTCTATAGAGAGGCAAATTGCTTCCGGAAGATACCCCAATGTCAACGATTTAGCCAAAAAATATGAATGCGGGACAGCCACTATTTATCGGGATATTGAATATATGCGGGACATGTTAAATGCCCCTATCGAATATGATGCCAAGCAGCGTGGTTGGTATTTTTCCGAAAAAGGCTTTAGATTGCCCGCTCGCTTTGCTGCAGCAAATGATATGCTTGCCTTGGGGATGGCCAAATCCTTATTGGAATTATATAGGAACACACCTCTGTATGAATCAGCAAAACATCTCATAGAAGAAATTACTGCCCCCTTATCCCATGATGATATTGATGAAACCGGGAAAAACTCTTGGTTTGAAAATAGAATTATTGTTCCTTCGGTGGCATCAGCTCCGGTAAAATCAGAAACATGGGAAATAATAACTACCGGCTTGCAGGATAATCGGATTATTACCTTTGACTATAAAGGCGTTCTGGATACCGAGGATAATACCCGGCTTGTCAGGCCGTATCAACTTCTTTTTGATACCGGTATATGGTACCTTTATGGCTATTCCGAAGAACGAGA
>JAISJS010000189.1 GCA_031261385.1 Treponema sp. | reverse complement strand
GTCGGCGAGTGCGGCGCCTGCAATGTGATCATCAACGGTGAATGTTTTAATTCGTGCATATACCTTGCCATCTGGGCCGACGGCAAAGAAATCACCACCACCGAAGGCCTCATCAGCCTTGATGGGGAGCTTGCCGCCATCCAGCAGGCCTTCATCGACGAGGGCGCCGTCCAGTGCGGCTTCTGCACCCCCGGTTTCCTGATGAGCGCCCAGGAGATCATCAACTCGGGAATCGAATATTCCGACGACGAACTGCGGAAACTCCTCTCCGGCCACCTGTGCCGCTGCACCGGGTATGAAAATATTTTTAAAGCGGTGCGGAGTATTGTGAAGAGGAAGAAAAATATTTAACCACGAACCACACGAAAGACACTAACAAAGATAAGAAACCCGAAGCTTCAAACTCCCTCGTTAGTGCGGTTCGTGGTGAATTTCTTCAATTTTAGAATTTACCGCCCTTGCCCCTCTCCCCCGCTCCATATTACAATTGGATCATGAGTAAACCCCTGTCCCAGGTTGATCTAATCCGGGAGGCTTTTCATTATCAGAGCCGTTTTGAGGGCTCCACGATGGTTTTCAAGGTTGATTTTCCGGTTACCGAGGACCCGCTTTTTCCCTATCTCATGAAGGATTTAGCCCTTCTTGCCCAAACGGGGTTTCATGTAGTGATAGTGCCGGGAGCCAAGGAATGGATCGATGCGGTGCTTCGGGAATACGACATTGTTTCAAGCTATTCGGGAAATGCCAGAATCACCACGGAGGCGGCGATTCCGTTTGTGGAGATGGCGGCCTTTCATGTGGCGACGCGGTTTATGACGGGCCTTGCCGCCGCCCACACCGATGCGGTGATCGGCAATTTTGTACGGGCCCAGGGGCTCGGGATCACAGGCGGCGTGGACATGGCTCATACGGGCGCCGTAAAGAAAATCCGCATCGATTCAATCAAGCGTATCCTTGAACAGGGGATGATCCCGATACTTCCGTGCATTGGCTGGAGTTCTTCGGGCAAGCCGTACAATGTGCCAAGCGATGAAATTGCCCTGGCGGCCTCCGCCGCTTTGGGGGCGGTCAAGCTCTTTATCGTTTCCCTGGGGAACAAGCTCAATGCCGAAAGTTACGCCATTCCCGAGACGGTACAGCGGGAAGAAAGCGGCCGTATCGGGCGGCTCAGTATTCAGGAAGCGGGGGCAATTCTCGAAAAGAACTGGAAAGCCCCGGGGGCGGACCGGGGCCTTGAAGAAATAAGCCTGGCCCTCCGGGCCTGCAGGCAGGGTGTTGACCGGGTGCACATCATTAACGCCTCCGAGGAAGGGGCAGTTCTCCGCGAACTGTTCTCCAACCTTGGATCGGGAACCATGGTCTATGCCGATGAATATGAATCGATCCGGGCGCTAAAAAACGCCGATATTCAGGATATTCTGCGCCTCATGGAGCCGCTGATGCAGAGCGGGGTTTTGATACGGAGAAGCGCCGATGATATTCAGGAAAAACAAGCCGATTATGTGGTTTTTGGGATCGACGCCCAAATCCACGCCTGCGGGGCTCTGCATGAGTGGGGTGATAATCAGGGCGAAATTGCCGCCATCGCCACGGATCCCCTTTATGCCGACAAGGGCCTCGGACGGCGTATCGTCAGGTACCTCATCGACCGGGCAGGCAAACTCAGGCTGCGCCGGGTATTCGTCCTTACCACCCACACCCAGGACTGGTTTGAATCGCTGGGCTTTAAGGAATCAACCGTGGAAAGCCTCCCCGAAAAGCGCCGCAAAACGTATGACCGCAGCCGGATGAGCAAAATATTTGCCCTGGATCTTTAGCAAATTGCCAAACCCGGAATGAGCCGAACCTTTACCTATAACGCATTGGTACTCAGAACCCGGCCTTCGGGAGAGGCCAACCGCGAAGCCTGGCTGCTTACTGCCGAGGAAGGAATCGTCAAGGCAACGGTTTTCGGCGGCCCAAAAAGTTCACTCCGCGCCCATGTTGCGCCTTTTCACCGCGGGCAGATTTGGATTTACCACGACCCGGTCCGCGATTCCCGAAAAATTACCGACTTTGATGTCCGCTCCTGGCGGCCGGGACTGCGTGAACTGTATGAGCGGACCATGGCGGCGGACGGGATTGCCGAAACAATCCTCACCACCCAGGGGGGCGGCGGCAGTTGGGAGGCGGCCCTCGCCCTGACCGACCGGAGCCTTGACGCCCTGGAAAGCGCCGACAGCGCTGTCTGTCTCCGTATCCTCCTGCAATTTTTGTGGAACTGGGCCGATTTTTTGGGCCAAAAACCGGTAATGGAAACCTGCGCCTCCTGCGGCGATAAAATCGGCTTTTATAATGAAGAAAGCGGTTTTTCTGCTTGCCCGGAAGGGGCGGATGGATTACTATGGTTTAGTCCGGCAGAAGAGGGTTTTATCTGCCCGGCCTGTGCAAACAGGCAGGCGGTATATACAGGCAGGTCTGCGGGCTTACTCCCCCTGGGAAAAGGGGCGCGCCGCTGGCTTGCAGCGATAGAAACCCTTGACCCGTTCCTGATGAGCCGGTATTCCCTTGACGGCGTTTCCCTGAAACAGGCAAAGGCCGTGGTCACCGGTCTCCTGTCAGGAATTTTGGGAAAGCGTATCGCCGCCTGGGACGAAGTATAGAAGGAGTTCACATGAGAGCCGTCGACATCATTATGAACAAACGGGCCGGGAAAGCGCTTACCCGGGAGGAAATAGAATTTTTGATTGGCGGCTATGTGGCAGGCAGCATCCCCGATTATCAGGTTTCCGCCTGGGCGATGGCGGTATTTTTCCGGGGGATGACGCCTCTGGAAACGGCGGCCCTTACCGATCTTATGCTCCATTCAGGAGAGGTGATGGACCTCTCAGACGTAAGCGGCCCCCTCGTGGATAAGCACTCCACCGGCGGCGTGGGTGACAAGACCAGCCTGATCCTCGCGCCGTTAGCCGCCGCGCTCGGTATCCGTGACCCGATGATGTCGGGGAGAGCCCTTGGTCACACCGGGGGCACTCTGGACAAACTCGAGGCGATTCCCGGCTACCGTACCAGCCTGACAAAAGAGGAATTTAAAAACATTCTTATAAAAGACGGTTTTGCCATGACCGGGCAGACAAAAGAAATCGTCCCCGCCGACCGGCTCCTGTACAGCCTCCGGGATGTAACGGGCACGGTGGAATCAATTCCCCTCATCACGGCAAGCATACTTTCAAAAAAAGCTGCCGAAGGGGCCGGCGCATTGGTACTGGACGTAAAATACGGCTCCGGCGCCTTTATGAAAAATGCTGACGACGGGGAAAAACTTGCCCGTTCCATGGTCGATACCGGCAAGGCGATGGGTAAAAAAATTATCGCCCTCTTAACCGACATGGACGAGCCTCTCGGGAACATGGTGGGAAATTTTCTTGAGGTCGAAGAATGTTACAACTGCCTCGACGGAAAAATTGACCGGCTTTCTGCCGACCTTATGGAGGTTACCCTGGAACTGGCGGCGCGGATGGCGATCCTGGGCGGCAAGGCAAAAGATACTGCAGAAGCGCGGAAAATCTGCGAAGCGGCTCTGGCAAGCGGAAAACCAAAAGAACTTTTTTTGGCCAACATTAAAAGCCAGGGGGGCGACGTGGAAAAATTCTTAAGTCTCCTGGGAACATATCGTTCACCCCATCATGCAGAAATCAAGGCCGCTTCCGGCGGATATATTTCCCGCATCGACGCATGGAAAATCGGACACGCCGCGGTGGGTCTTGGCGTCGGCAGAAACCGTTCCGATGATCCGGTAAGTCCTACGGCGGGGCTTCAGTTTCTCCGCAAGAGCGGAGATCCGGTAAAAAAAGGCGACATGATCATCAACGTATGGGGCAAAGATCCTGCGTCTCTTGATGAGGCCCTGCCCCGTATTGCGGAGGCGGTAGAATATTCACCGTCGGCGCCGCCGCCGCGTACCTTAATACTAAAAGAAGTAACCGCGATATGAATTGGGAAAAAAAAGATATCCCCCAGGAACTGGTAAAGGAAGTCACCGCAAAATACGGCTGTGATCTGCTCACTTCTTCGATACTGGTGCGGCGGGGCATTACCTCAGGCGAAGACATCCGCTACTTTCTTGAGGATGATCCCCGGCATCTGCACAACCCCTTTGAATTTCCCGGAATGGAAGATGCCGTTGACCGCATACTTGCCGCGAAGGAAGAGGGCGAAAAAGTGCTTGTTTTTGGCGATCGGGACGTGGACGGTATTACCGGAACAACCCTTGTCACAAATTATTTAACAAGCCTGGGCATAGATGTAACATGGCGCATCCCCGCGGGTGATGAGCCATACGGGTTGTCCCTCAATGCGGTGGAAGAATTTGCCGCCGCATTCGGCACCCTGATTATCACCGTAGACTGCGGCATCTCCTGCTTCAATGAAATCAAACGGGCAAACGAACTTTCGGTGGATGTGATTGTTACCGATCATCACAATCCCCCCGAAGCGCTCCCTGAAGCGTTTTGCATTATCAATCCCAAACTCGCTGATACCACGTACCCCTTTCGGGATCTCGCCGGCTGCGGCGTTGCCTGCAAACTGGTTTCCGCCCTGCGTTTCGCCGCCAAAAGCGATCTGTACGGTCAGCCGGTCTGCCTGCTCAACACACGGCCTTTGAATGATGCCTGGATCATCGAGGTTGCCAAACTGCGTAATCTTGCAATCACAGGCCGGCTCACCGAAACGGTGGTCCCCGGTATGGTCAATATCAGCGATACCCGGCTCCCCGCCTTTCTTCAGGGTCAGCAGATCCTCGTTTGGGACGCCCCCCTGCAAAAACGTACCCTGACAAAACTTTTTGGCGGCGGCGTAGAAGTGGGTATGCTGGATATCGCCGGAGAAATCGGAAAGATTATCCCCCAGACCGCAGGGCAAAGCCTTCTCCGCATAAAGGAACTTTCCCGTATCGCCCGTTACGCGGGAAGCGATCTTACCGAACTTGATGTGTTTATCAATCTTTTTGGTTCTTTTGCACAAAAACGGGAAAGTCTTTTTACCGCCGAACACAAAGAGGATCTTCAGCTTGCCGCCCTGGGGACCATTGCCGACCTTATGCCCCTTGAAGATGAAAACCGCATCATCGTCCGGTGCGGCCTTGAATCGCTCTGTGCAAAACCACGGCACGGCCTTTCCGATCTGCTTTTTAAGCTGGGGCTCGCCGGTCGCCATTTTGAAACAAGGGATATTTCCTGGCAGCTCTGCCCCACGATCAATGCCGCAGGCCGCATGGGAAATCCCCAAAAGGCCGTCGAACTGCTTTTGGAAAAGGACGGCGCAAAACGGGATACACTTGCCGAGGAAATTATCGGCATGAACAAGGCGCGGAAGGCCCTGGAGGAAGAAGTCTGGGCCGTGGCGGAACCCATGGCCCAAAAAAACATAAGTCTCTACGGTGAAAAATTGGCTTTTGCCTACGGGAGCGAAATGAACCGGGGCGTCACGGGACTTATCGCCCAGCGTCTTGCCCGGCATTTCAAACTCCCTGCCCTCGTGGTATCCTTTGGTGAAAAAACCGTCACCGGTTCGCTCCGTACCGCAAAAGACCCCCGCTCCGCCAGAGGCTATGATGTGCGGTCCCTGATTCAGCAGTGCGAGGACCTCCTCATCGACTGGGGCGGACATAATTTTGCCGCAGGCTTCAGCATGGACAAAACAAATTGGGAACCCTTTACCGAAAGAATCAAAACGGCGTCGTATGCCATTGAACTTGAAAGTGATGACGGCGAAGAAACCGTGACGGTGGATGCGGAACTTCCCCATAGTTTTATGACGGCGGATATTTTTAAGGTAGTGGATCGCTTTGAACCATACGGAGAGGGAAATGAGCCGCTGACGTTTCTTGCCAAAAAAATAAAGATTCAGGATATCAGCCTTATGGGGCCCAACAAGGAACACGTAAAACTGACGCTGGACTTTGGAAAGTATAAATGGGCCGCCGTGTACTGGCGGGCGGCGGAACGGGTGGTCAACCGGGAATTTGCCCAGAACGATACGGTGGATATGGTTTTCACTCTGGCCCGTAACTGGTTTAAGGGGATCGAAACTCCGCAAATCCTGGTAACTGATTTGATAAAGAGCAGCGAAGGAAACTAAGTGATCAAATTAATTTGTCCGCGGATTTTCGCAGATTTTCGCAGGTTAAGAAGGAGTGAAAATCAAAAATCTGCGCTCATCCGCGTAACCCGCAGACCTCTTTTCTTAATGTACCTGCTTTGCGGTCTCCTGATTCTGCCTTTGCAAAGCGCCGGGGCCGATCCGCAGAATCAGGTTTCTGATGCAAAGCAGGAATCTCCCCTGCGAAAACCCCGGCTTCAGTACACTATCATCCCGGACAATCCCCGGCCCGGCGAACCGGTGACAATCGCCCTGATTGCCGACCCTGTTCCCGGCGGAGAACTGCGGGCAAGCCTCCGCACCCTCAAGGGGGATCGCCTGTCCCGCGCTTCTTTTTTTGCCGTAAGCGCCGATACAATGCCGGATACCAAACCGGACGACGGCGGGCAGCCCTTTTGGGCGGCGGTTCTCGCGGTGCCTTCCACGGCGGCGTCCGGTTTTGCCGTTATCCATGTGGAAACCGAACAGGGCCTCCTTGCCGAAATCCCGCTGGTGCTTACCGAACGGAAATTTGCCTCCGAGGAAATCGAACTGAACCAAACCCTTACCGATATACGCACCGCCCCGGACCCGCAGAAAACCGCCGAATCGGAACTGCTCTGGGCCATCATCTCCCGGACCGGGAACGAAGTATACAGTGCAGGAAATTTCATCCCACCGGTAACTTCTACCCGCCGGACGAGCTTTTTTGGCGACCGGCGTGTCTTTAAATATGCAAATGGCAAAAAGGACACGTCGATCCATGCGGGGGTCGATTATGGCGTTCCCACGGGAACCGCTGTAAGCGCCTGCGCGGGCGGCAAGGTCGTCCTGGCCCGGTTCCGGATTGTCACCGGCAACTCGGTGATTATCGAACATCTCCCCGGAGTCTATTCACTCTACTATCATCTGGACAAAATCGACGCCGCCGAGGGGGCAATGGTTGCGGCGGGGGCCGTTTTAGGCCAATCAGGGTCCACAGGACTGGCCACCGGACCCCATTTACATTGGGAAATCCGGGTTTCCGGGGAAAATACCGATCCCGATGCGTTCGTAGCCCGGCCAATCCTTGACAAAACTGCGATTTTGACTAAAATGAATACAGGAAATTTATAAAAACTTCGATTTTGGTAAATTTACTGAGCTGACCCATTGAGGAAAGGAGGTGATTTTTTCTTGGCTCATATTATTGTTGATGATAACGAAATGCTGGAAAAAGCCATTAAACGTTTTAAGCGCATGGTAGAAAAAGAAGGCATTATTCGGGAATTTAAAAAGCGGGAATATTATGAAAAACCCTCCACTATTCTCAGCAGGAAAAAGAAGGCTATTCAGCGGAAGCTGATGAAAAAGTCCAGAAAAGGCCGCTCTGAATACTAATATCCTGACGGATGAAGATTAACCACAACGGTAAGGAAATTAAGAATTTTGAACCGCAAAGGCGCACAAAGGGAAGGAAGGAGAAAGAGATTTTTAATCACATTCTCCCCCTTTTTCGCCTTATTAAGAACCCGCTTTCGCGGGGGAGTTTGCGGTTTATTTTTTGCATTTCTTGTTTTCGTTGAGGCTTGCGCATCTGTATCGCCGGTTACTTCCGGTCCGCCTGTTATTACCGTTCCATCCACAGAACACCTTGTTCCGCAATGGCAACCTTGGGTTGACAGGCAACCCGGGGTGGAAGACGCCCTTCCCGGCTTGTCTTATTTTGCGGGGCACATAAAAAAGCCGCCGCTTGAATTTCATGCCCTGCGTATCGATCTTTCACAAGAGCGCTTACGAATTTTTACCGGAGCCGGAGAAGGGGCGCCGGGGGAAATCCGCAGCACCCGGGTAAGCGGCTTTGTCCGCCGGAATGGGCTCCTTGCCGGAATCAACGCAAGCCCCTTTGACCCGGTCTCCGCAAATGAAGGCGAAATACGCGCTATCGTCGGGATCACCGTTTCCGATGGGGTTCTCATTTCCCCGCCGGATCCCCGTTATGACGCGCTGGTTTTTTATGCCGCTGATAATGATTCCTCAGAAGATCAACAAAAAATTGTCAGGGCGGAAATTATCAATCAAAGTGAGATAAAAAACTTTCAAAATATTTCCGGCGCCGTCGGGGGGTTCCACCAAATTCTTCGCGAGGGAAGCCTTACCGGGCGGACAACGCTCACCACGTCCCGGCATCCCCGGAGCGCCGCAGGAATTTCCGCAGATGGAAAATACCTGTACCTCCTCGTGATAGACGGACGGCGTTCCGGCAGTATTGGCAGCACGGAAGCGGAAACGGCAATAATTCTGCGGGAACTCGGTTCTTCTGACGGCCTCAATCTTGACGGCGGCGGCTCTACCGCTCTGGCCCTGCAATATCCCGACGGCAAAGTCAGAACGATTAACAC
>JAISJS010000170.1 GCA_031261385.1 Treponema sp. | reverse complement strand
TGAAAATAGCCGATCGTGATGTACCAAAAGTAACAAAACCCGATGATGTGCTGATCAAAGTAAAACGGGTCGGCATTTGCGGTTCGGATATACATATTTTTCACGGGAAGAATCCCTTTGCCGTGTATCCCCGTGTCTGGGGACACGAGTTTGCGGGGGAGGTGGTAGAAACCGGTTCCGGAGTGACCACGGTACAAAAGGGCGCCCATGCTGTTGTGGAGCCGATTATCTACTGCGGGAAATGCTATGCCTGCCGCCAGGGCCGGGGTAATGTCTGCGAAACCCTCCAGGTAATGGGGGTGCATATAGACGGCGGCTGTCAGGAATACATCGTGGTCCCTGCCGCCAATGTCCACCCGGTACCCGATTCACTCCCCTGGGAAGAGGCGGTGTTAGTTGAACCCTTTACCATCGGCGCACAGGCCTGCTACCGGGGCAATGTGCAGAAAGGGGACTTTGTGCTGATTATGGGCGCAGGAACCATCGGTCTTACCGTATTGCAGATGGCAAAAATCGCCGGGGCTACGGTCATTATTTCCGATCTGGTGCCGGAGAAACTTGCCTACGCGAAAAGCCGGGGTGCGGACTACACCATAAATGCAAAAGAAGAAAACATGATCGAAAAGGTACGGGAGATAACCGGGGGTATGGGCTCCAATGTAACGATTGACGCTGTGTGCATCAAAAAGAGCTTTGAGGAAGCAGTGGAAGTCAGCTCCGTCGCAGGCCGGGTGGTTGAACTCAGTTTTAACGAAATTCCCAGCGAAATTGCGCCGGTGAATATTGTCAAAAAAGAACTTACGATCTGCGGTTCCCGGCTTCAGACCAAGCGCTTTCCGGTGGTAATCGATTATATCAAACAGGGGAAGCTTCCCCTTGCCGGGTTTATTACGAAAATATACCCAATTGCGGAAATGGCCGAAGCTTTTAATTACGTTGATAAAAACAACGCCACGGTACGTAAAGTATTGATCGCGATGCCCGATTAAGGCGCTAAAAGGGAGTTTTTTTAAATGCAGATGACCATGCGCTGGTTCGGAACCGGCTACGATTCGGTTACCCTGGAACAGATCCGTCAGGTTCCCGGTGTAAGCGGAATTATTACTACCCTTTATGGAACACAACCCGGAGAAATCTGGGATAAGGACGCTGTCACCGCAATGAAGCAGACCGTTGAAGCGGCAGGGTTTGCCATTGCGGGAATCGAAAGCGTCAACATCCACGACTCTATCAAGACAGGGTCTCCGGATCGGGACCGGTATATCGACAATTACATTACCACGCTGAGCCGTCTTGGAGAGGCGGGGATCCATCTTATTTGTTACAACTTTATGGCAATATTCGACTGGACCCGGTCAGACCTTGCGAAGCTTCGCAGCGACGGCGCCACGGTGATGAGTTACGATCAGAAACTGATCGATCAGATTGATCCCAATTCGATGTTTGAAACGATGAGCGCCAAGTCAAACGGCTTTGCCCTGGCGGGCTGGGAACCGGAACGGCTGGCACGGCTCAAGGAACTCTTTGCCCTCTACAAGGGCATTACCGCAGAGAAGCTGCGGGCCAACCTTAAATATTTCCTTGAGGCAATCATGCCCGTATGCGACAAGTACGATATCAATATGGCCATGCACCCCGACGATCCCGGCTGGTCCGTATTCGGCCTGGTACGTATCATGAAGAATAAGGAAGATCTCCTTACAATGCTGCATCTGGTTGATAATCCCCATAACGGGCTTACCCTCTGTACAGGCAGTCTGGGTACCAACCCTGCGAACGATATCCCGGATATTATCCGTTCAGTAAAAGACCGTATTCATTTTGCCCACCTGCGTAATCTGCGCCATAACGGCCCCGGCGATTTTGAAGAATCCGCCCATCTTTCCGCAGACGGTTCCCTGGACATGTTCGCCATTGTAAAGGCCCTGTACGACTCGGGCTTTAACGGTCCAGTACGGCCCGATCACGGACGGGCCATCTGGGGGGAAGTTTCAATGCCCGGTTACGGCCTCTATGACCGCGCACTCGGTATTAGTTACCTGTCAGGATTACTGGAAGCGATAGAGAAAGGAAGCTGATACTTGGTTACTTCAAGCCCGGTTTCAATTCAAATGAGGGACACTGCCTGCCTGTAGCCCGGAATACTTCTCCCGACGGCAGGTTTTGGCCTTTGATGCCGAAGAGCAGACAGGATCGGGGGAAGGCTGTTTCCCAGGTTACCTTAAAATGGACGCATTTGAGGCAGTTTGGGGGACGTTCGCTGTTATTATTGTCCATAATTGACGCTAAATTGAAATTACTTCGTTTGACAGTATAGGCCGATTTACGTTAATCTTCAATATGTCCCGTTATTACCTATCAAAGAAGCCAGGGTGAATACATGAAAACTCTTTTCGGGATCCCGGCGTCGCAGGGCATAGTCATAGGCAAGGCCTTTGTGTATGTCGAAAACGATTTTCCCGAGATCCCGCGCTATAGTATAAAGAAACCTCAGGCTGAGCAGGAGCTGAAACGGCTGGAAAACGCCATAAGGGACGCCATGGACGATGTGCGTCAGCTCCAGGAAAGGGCAGTCCAGGAGATGAGCAGGGATCAGGCTGCCATTTTTGAGGCCCACCTTATGATGCTTGATGATCCGGATTTTCAGGATCAGATCAAAAACCGTATTGAAACGACACTGCAAAACGCCGAATGGGTGGTTTTTGATACGGTCCGCGATATCATGAAAAAAATGATGGAATCGCCGGATCCGCTTTTCCGGGAACGGGCCGCGGATATCAATGATGTTTCAAAGCGTGTTTTGGATAAGCTCCTTTCAATAAAACGGGTTTCTCTTGCGGTGCTGGAAAGGGATATTATTCTCGTTGCCCATGATCTGCTCCCCTCCGAAGTGCTTACGATGAACAAAGAGCGGGTTAAGGGCATAGTCATGGATATGGGAAGCAATACTTCCCATACGGCGATTCTTGCCAGGGCCTTCAATATCCCCGCAGTGCTTGGTCTTTCCGTTGCTACCCAGGAAATTAGCAGCGACAATCTGCTCGTCATTGACGGCGCTGCGGGAACTGTTTATGTGGATCCTGAAAAAAAGGATCTTGCCCGTTATGAACAGGCGACGGTTCAATACAGGAAGAAGCTTGGTGAATTTCTTTCTACCAGGGATCTTCCTGCCGAAACGAGGGATGGTTACCGTGTTGTTCTTAACGCGAATATCGAGATTCCCGAAGAAGCCGATGAAGTTTCCAAGTTCGGCGCTGAAGGCATAGGCCTTTACCGTTCTGAATTTCTTTTTCTTAATCCGGGTCAAACTGCCGAAGAGGAAGATCAATTCCAGGCCTACAGCCGCGTACTCAAGGCGATGAGAAACAAGCCTGTTACTATCAGAACAGTTGATATAGGCGGTGACAAGATAATCAGGGATTTTAAGGTTACTGCCGATGAGAAGAACCCGCTTTTGGGCTGGCGGGCCATACGTTTTTCGCTTGCACAGCCGGAACTCTTTAAGACCCAGCTCCGGGCCATACTGCGTGCAAGCGTATACGGTAATGTGCGTATCATGTTTCCCCTGATATCCGGCATTGAAGAACTTGAGCAGGCCCGGACCCGGCTTGAGGAAGCCAAAGATGAGTGCCGCGCCAAAGGACAAGCCTTTGCGGATGCCATCAAGGTAGGTACGATGATCGAAGTCCCTTCCGCCGCGATGATTGCCGATATTCTTGCCCGGTATTCCGATTTCTTTTCCATAGGAACCAACGATCTTATCCAATATTCCCTCGCTGTGGATCGCGGTAACGAGCGGGTAAGTTACCTGGCCCAGCCCTTCCATCCTGCAGTACTGCGCCTTATCAAGAAGACCATTGATGCGGCCCATGACGCCGATATCAAAGCGGCGATGTGCGGCGAGCTGGCAGGCGATCCTGCCGCTGCCGCAGTGCTGCTCGGACTGGGTCTCGATGAATTCAGCATGGCGGCGTCATCAATACCCCACGTAAAGCGTATAATAAGGCGCGCTACCCTGCATAACTGCCGCGACCTTGCCGGGGAGCTGCTGCGGGGAACTTCCGCAACGGCAAACGCCGGCCTGGTCAAGAAGTGGATGGCCGCCAATTTCCCTGAGCAGACCGATGGAATTTAATCCAATACTCAAGTACCGCAATCTTCCTTCGGTTGTTCTCGCGGGCAGGCCCAATGTTGGCAAGTCTACGCTGTTTAACCGCCTGCTGCACAAGCGGCGCGCCATTACCGATCCGACGCCGGGTGTGACGCGGGATCCTGTTGAAGCGGAAACTTTTCTGCGGGGTATGCCGGTAAAGCTTATCGATACGGGCGGCTTCAAACTTACGCGGGACAGGGAATCGAGAGACGGTGAAGCCTTGCTTGACGATCTTGTCGTTGAAAAAACCATAGGGACAATCAAGAAAGCTGATCTTATCATACTGCTCCTTGAAGCCGGCGACATTACTACCGAGGATGAAGAATTTATTGCACTCCTGCGTCCTTATCAGGAAAAATTGATAGCCGTTGTTAACAAGACCGAGGGAGGGAGGCGGGAAGCGGACGCCTGGAATCTGCTTTCG
>JAISJS010000344.1 GCA_031261385.1 Treponema sp. | reverse complement strand
CCACCGTATGGGTTTTCATGGTTTCAATTTCATCCGGCTCAAGATTGCCGGGTTTTAAAAGTATCCGGTCCTGAATACCGATCTTCCCCACATCATGCAAGGCCATGGCTTTAACGATGATATCCGGCGCCATGCCCCGCAGTTCCGCTGCGTATACTGATTCCGATTTCAGCAGGTAATCGATCAGGGCCTTGCAGAAAAACTGCGTGCGCTTGACATGGCTCCCGGCTTCAAGATTGCGGTATTCAATGATGTTCGCCAGGGCCTGAAGGGTATTGTCCAGAGTGGAGGTTGCTTCCGCGGTTTTTTCCGCCACCATTTCCTCAAGGCTGTCGCTGTAGTTCTTCAACTCTATCTGGTTTTTTACCCGCAGCCTGACGATCTCCATCCTGAAAGGCTTATTGATAAAATCTACCGCCCCCGCGGCCAGCAATTCACTTTCGGAATCGTTCTCTGCGGTAATAAAAATAACCGGTATCCGCTTAAGGGCATTGTCGGCCTTCATGATTTCGAACATCTCGCGGCCGGTCATTTCGGGCATCATCACATCAAGGAGAATAAGCTTGGGGAGGACCCGGGCTTTACGCAGAACCTCCAGGGCCTTTTTCCCATTTTCCGCAGTGATAACCGTATAACTGTCCTTAAGTATCTCCTCAAGGATCATGATGTTCATATCAACATCATCGACCACCAGACCTGTTGGCACATTACCGGTATCAATCATATTTTTCTATTACCTCATCAATTTTTTTTAATGTTTCCGCGTAGACCGCTTGTACGGTGTCCAGTGCGCCGGGCTGCAGGGCTTTTTCCTTGATCTGTGATTCCAGATTCCGCACCTTTTCAAAAAGCGCTGTCAGGGAAAGATTGGCGGCGATTCCTTTTATGGTATGGACGGAAGCCTGGGCTTTTTCATAATCACCGGCCTCAAGACAGGTCCCGATCTCCCCCAGGTTGATATCGGTTTTAAATTTGGTAAGAAGTTTGACATAGAGCGCGGCGTTGTTCACTACCCGCTTTACCCCTTCGTCAAAATTGATATAGACAATTTCAGTATCAGCCACGGGCCAATCCTTTCCTGTTGTTAATTATACCATATCTTGAGGAAAAGGGTAAGGGTTTTGCGGCAAGCCCGTTCAAATACCTAAAAACGAAGCTGCGCCTTGACTCCCAGTTGAAACACGCTCCGGTCCAGGGGAATACGGCAGGAAAGGCTCAGCTTCATCCCCTGAAAGAGCTCATGCTCCGCCCCAATAAGGAGGGAAAAGGACGAATCGTCGAAGCCGGTAAGGCAGCCAAGGCTGATATTGGTATAGTCGCTGAAACGATAGAGAATTTGGGTAAAAAGGTAGTTTTGTCGGGAAAAACCGCTCGGATTCCTGCTGTTTGTTGAAGTTGACGAGGCGGAACCGCTGTAAAGGTACTCCGCAAGGGTATAAAAGCGGCCCTCCCCAAAGGAATAATCGACACCTGCGGCGGCGGCAAGCCCCTCAACGCCGGTACCCCCTGCCGGGGGCGTTGAATGTTCACCGTTATAGGCATAGAGCAGGTCCGCGGTGACACCCACTTCCAGATCCGCCTTAAGGGAAAGCCCCATCCGGCTGGTACCCTGCCCTGCCCCGTCGGGGGCTTCAAAGGCATAGAGGGCCTGAAGGCTGGCCTTGTCCCAATGCTGCTCGCCGGAAATGCCCGCAAGGATTCCGCCGCCGCCTGAGGCAAAGGGATTCCGGGGACCGGCGCCGAAGGCAAGGACCTTGGCGGTATCCGCGGGGTAGTAGTACAGCGCGCCCCCAAGGACCGCACGGGGCCGGGCGTCGGGGGACAGGGGATTGCGGGGATTGAGGAAATCCATGGGGCTGAACGCCTGGCCGTACCCAAAGGCCAGCCGCATAAGCCCCGCCTCAACATCAAGATGCTCCCCGTTCAGCCTGAAGTAGAGCCGCTCCAATTCCAGGGCGGCGATATAGTTTTCCCCGGCAGCAAAGGCCGAAGGGGCAAGCGCCGCCGCAGCCTCCGCAGATATCCCCGATGCGGCGATAAAATTGAAGGCCCCGTAAAACACCGCCCGCTCCCGCAGCCGCGCCTGAATACGCAGGTTGGCGTATTCCTCAAGGCCGTAGAAAAAAGCCGGCGTATCCCCCGCTCCAGTCCCCACCGTAACGCTGCTGTCCAGGACGCCGGAAACCCTGATGCCGCCGTCCTGCGCAGGAAGCTGCACCTTGCCCGGCAGTATCACTATCACCAAAAAGAATAAAACAGATAAACTAACACCGCCGCCCTTCTTCATCACTGCCCCCCGTTTTATCTTTCCAGATTTCTCATGCTGAACACAGAATCGGCAATGGGCTGATCCAGGGTTATATTGCGCATCACAAAGGTGGTCTTGCTCCCCCGGCGCAGGAGGTCCCGCATTTCCGATTCCACGGGGAAACGGCGGCCGTTAAAATTGTCCGCCCGCAGCAGGGTGTACTCCTTTAACTTTGAGCCGGAAAGGGCAAAAAGTTCGTAATGGAGGAGGTCCCCGTTTTCCTTGTCTATCCAGAGTTTTTGCTTTGGATAACTTTCGGTGCGCTTCTTCGCCGTAAGGTCCAGCACCCAAGCGTCCCGGCCGTTCCAGTTGTCGCTGCCTGAAAGGACCGGATCGTAGCGGGCGGAAAGGGTTTCGTTCTCTATGGTATCTTCGTAGGACATATCGGAACCCATCATGGATTCCTTGAGCATGTGCCCGGAGATGAGCATCACTTCCTCGTTATCCGGGGAATAGACGTAGAGACGGTTATCCTTTTTAAGATACTTGGTGCCCCGGTCCTCGGGATTCACAAACTCCACAAAGCTGTCGGTATTCCCCCGCGCCCAGGCCTTCATGGATTTGACATAACGCCGGTTCTGATATTCGATGATCATCTCGCCTTCATACTGAATGGTGCTGTAGACCTCGTTGTTATCCACCTTCCGCAGTAATTCTGCGGCATTCGGGGTTTGCCCAAAAACCGGAAATACGACGGCCGCCAGAAAAACTACCATACACACCGATACTTTTAACTTCATACATTTGCTCCTTTCATACTAATTTCTCAATGCCTCCACGGGTTCCACAAAAGCGCTTTTGAGGGAGGGTATGAGCGTGCAGACCGATGCGATTATCACCCCGAAAAGAAAACCCTGCAGAATAACCGCCGGGGAAAAAACGAGAAAGATGGTTCCCGTCATGGGGAAGTCCTTGAGGCCGCCGCCGACCAGGGCGTTGAAGTCGAAGGGGAAGAATGATCCCACCAGGGTTGAGATGCCCCCGACAACGCAGCCCGCGATGGAACCGATGACGCTGAGGAAGATCGCCTCGAAGAAGAAGACCGTGACTATCTCCCGCCGGGTCATGCCCAAAGAGCCCATCATGCCGATTTCCTTTATCCGCTCATGGATCACCATTACGACGGTGTTGACGATAAGGAAGCTCGCCACAATCTGGAACACCAGATAAATGATCAC
>JAISJS010000258.1 GCA_031261385.1 Treponema sp. | reverse complement strand
GAAAAAAATGCGGAAGCGGAAAAAGAATACCTTGACCAGGGGTTTCTTGTCATCAATGGGAAACTTAGCATGGGGATTCTCGAAAAAGCGGGGTTCTTTGATTCAAAGGAAACAACTCTTATTGCTATTTCTGATGATGATGTTGAAAACCTTGAAATAGCCCGGACTATAACAGAACATCTCTCAACCCTTCAGGACAAGGATCGTGAAGAAATGCATTTTTCTGCCCGCATTATGTATACTAATATTGAAAGGGTGGAACATTTTAAATTCAGCGAAGACGCAGGCGGGAAGATTCAATTTTTTAATCCTTACGAAATAACCGCATGCTCTTTTTTGTCTGATAACCCTATTACCAAATTTATTCCTTCCGGACGCATAGACACCGAAACAGCCCGCCTGAAAGGCGATTTTGATTTTCTGCATGTCTTTATAGGCTTTGGAAAAACGAATCGTGAATTGCTTAAACAGAGCATCGCGACAAATCAGGTTTTGGGGATGGATTATCACGCCCTGGTGATTGACAAAGATATAAAAGACAGCCAAAACACCTTTATAAACCAATGCCGCGGAATTTTTGAAGCTGCAGGCGGGCGGGACAGCGAAAAATATTATCCTGCGCCGGATGAAAAATACAAAATTGATTTTATAGAATGTAACGCCCTTTCAAAAGAGATGTATGACACGGTAATAAAATACGTCAAAGATGCTGATGCTTCAGCGGTGATTGTTTCTCTGGGGAATGTCCAATTAAACGCAGAAACCGCCATGGAATTTCGCCAGCGATGCTACGGGGAGAGAATAAAAGAAGGCATAAACATTTTTATCCGTGCAAAAGGCCTTTCTCCTATTGTTGCTGATGATGTACTTAATGGCGATGCCGAAATCAGGATAGAACCCTTCGGTTTTGAAGATTCAATTCTTACCCTTGCCCACATTGAGAACAGGGACATGGACATCCTTGCAAAACACATTGCGGTAAGCTATGCAGACACCGGCATTAAGGAACAGCCGGAAAAAATGGAAGAACTGATCAACCTCAAATGGTGTAAAATTGGCAATTTCAAGCGTGAATCGAACCTTTCTGCTGCCCTTTCAATACGGATAAAACTGAACATGCTGGGCTTTGACCTTGTTTATAACAAGCCGGAAATTGAGGACGCAAGTGAGGAATTTAAACTCGCCTATGGGTTTGAAAAAGCCCAAAAACTGCGGGAAGCCGAAGCCATAGAACGCGATGCCAACGGCAAAATTGAAAACACTGTCCGTAATAACCTTGCACGGCTTGAACACCAGCGGTGGAATGCCTTTCATTTGGTAAAAGGCTGGATGCCTCTGCCAAAAAATATGGTTCGTGCGGACTCGCGGCAAAATGAACGGACAAAAGAGCATGCCTGTATCACCACTTTTGAAGGCCTGGACCAATTGGCCCGGCTGCAGGCAGAGTTAAAATGCAAAGGTGACCCCTCCCTGGATTACCAAACCGCCCTTGGAAAAAGCGATACCATGCACTACGATTGTGACCAGATGGATTGCCTTGAAGGTAATCTAAAAGATACTAAATTCAAGATCGTAAGGAAGATGCCGGGCATCAGCTGAGGAGTAATTATGTCATTAAAAGAAGACTATCTGAACAAAATTTCGTCCTACAAAAATGTCGTGATACAGTGCCACAACGCTCCGGACGCGGATGCCATCGGCGCCGGTTACGCATTGCAATGTTACCTAAAATCTCTTGGGGTTTCGGCCCATCTGATTTACGGCGGGCCAAATGAACTCGCCAAGCCAAATCTGCGGATGCTTATTAATGAACTGAAAATTGACCTCGCAAAAGTTTCTGCCTTGCCGCCGGAAACCGATTTGCTGATTACCGTTGATTGCCAATACGGCGAGAGCAATGTCCAAAAATTTGCCGCCCCTGCAGTGGCAATTATCGACCACCACCGGGCCAAAACCACCGAAGGGGAAAACATACTGATCCGCCCGGATTTGGCAAGCTGCTCCACTCTGGTGTGGGATTTATTGCGGAATAAAAGTTTTGAGATTGACAATAATTATAACGTCTGCAACGCCCTTTATTACGGGCTGTTCACCGATACCAATGAGTTGTCAGAAATGCGCCATCCCCTGGACCGGGACCTCGCCGACTTACCCTACGACGCGGCGTTGGTACGCAAACTTAAAAACTCAGCCATCACTTTGGACGAACTGACTATTGTGAGCAATGCTCTAAAAAATTATCAGGTGATTAATCGTATCGGGCTGTTTCAGGCAAGCCCGTGTGATCAAAATTTGCTTGGTTTTACCAGCAGTATTGCCCAACAAATTGACGGGCTGGACTGCTGTGTCGCTTATTGCGTGCTGCCCCTGAGCATCAAACTTTCAATCCGGTGCTGCACCCGCGAAATTATGGCAAATGAATTTGTCGCGTTTTTGTGCGACGGTGTCGGGAGCGGCGGCGGCAATCTCGAAAAGGCAGGCGGGGCCATCAATGCAAAAGAATGTCTCGCGGATGCACCTGCATTTTTGACCAATCGTATAAAGGCATATTTAACAAATTTTGATTTGATATATGCGGGGAATAATTGCAATGATTTTTCGTCAATGCAGCGGTATCGCAAACTTATGATCTGTGTCGGTTTCGTGCACTCGACAGATATTTTCCCGCTTGTCACGAACACAAAGGCTGCCAAAATAACGATCCGTACTTTGGAAGGTGATATTGACATAACCGTCACTGAAGATCTTTACCTTATGATCGGTATTCAGGGTGAAGTTTATCCGATCCGTCACGAAAGGTTCGAGCAGAGTTATATCCGCTTAAATACCAAATACGAAACCGCACTTGAATACCCGCCCACGGTTACCGATCAACGGACCGGCGAAAAATTACCCCTGCTTCCCCTTGCCCAGAATTGTCTGCCCCGGGCTGAAAAATATGTCCGCGCCCGGGAACTGCAGAAAGATACGAAGGTTTTTAGTTTTTGGGATAAGGAAAAATATTTTTTGGGCCGCACAGGCGATTTTTTAGTTACATCCGAAAATGATTTCAACGACTGCTACATCATCACCAAAGACATTTTTCACCAAAGTTATGAGGAAAATTAGCAGCCTAAATAATCAAGTCGATCACAACCCCCGTAAGGTACGCAAAAACAACAGAGAACGCGATGTACAAAATAAACCGCCTCATGCCCAATACGATTTTTACTGCTCCAAGATTGGTAATTTTTGTAGCAGGGCCGGTGATCATAAATGCAGAGGCAGCGCCCATGGTCATGCCGTAATCGAGCCACTCCATAAGGAGGGGGATGGTGCCGCCCCCGCAGGCATAGAGGGGGACGCCTATGGTCGCAGCCATAAGGACGCCGAAACCCCGCTTGCTCCCAAAAAAGTCCGCAAAGCCGTCCGGGGGGACATAACGCTGGAATATAGCTGAAAGAGCAATGCCGATAAGGAAATAGAGGCATGTTGCTTTAATGTTCCTTAAAATATTTTTTAAAAGCCGCAGTATCAAATTAGGATCAGTATCATGGCTTGCAGTTTCCTTGAACCCTGAAAAATTAAAAAAACTTTTATTTTTATAAAAAATGCGGATTAGTACCCCTGCTGCGATTCCGCACAAAAAACATGAAACAAAACGCACTATTACTGCGGTTTTTCCAAGTGCAATACTGTAAATAAGAAGCTGCGGGTTCAGCAGTATTGAACACATCATAAATGATGCGAGCCAGTCGTCCCTCATCCCCTTTTCCGAGAATGAGGCGGCAATGGGGATAGTTCCGTACATGCAAAGAGGCGAAGCAATGCCGATGAGGCTTGCGGGAACTACCCCGAATATGCCGAGCTTTTTATTGCCCAGGGCAGTAAAGAGGGCGTGGATCTTTTCTTTTCCAAAGACCGAAATTACCGACCCCAATACTATGCCCAGGGCATAGTATCCGGCTATCTGTTCAAACTGGACACTAAAATAATACCAGAGATAGACAAATTCACGCTTTGCTATTTCAGCCATCAATCCTGACCAATTCGTATTTCTGGCTTCCGAGACCCAAAGCTTCGGCATGATCGAGGGTGTGGAGGCCGTTTCTGCTTTCGATACGTTCACGCAGAGAAGCACTGCGTTTGGTGTCGGAAGCGTAAACCTGATCCACGCAGGCTTTGTCGAGGGCAACAGGATCAAGGGAAGCGAGTATGCCTATGTCGTCCATTTCGGGAGGCGCAGGATTACTGCTGCAATCGCAGTCCACCGAGAGGTGGTTCATTACGCTGATATAGACAATTTTATCCCCATAGGAATTCATGACAGCCCCTGCTGCCTCTGCCATGGATTCGAGAAATGCATCTTGAGGGCCGCCCCAGGGATTGGTTTTGCTTTTTCCTGCGCTATGGATCCAGGCTTTTCCCATACTGGATGCGAAACCTATAGAGATGTTTTTTACAGCCCCGCCAAAGCCGCCCATGGCATGGCCCTTAAAATGAGAAAGGACCAGGCAGGAATCGTAATTGGCAAAATGGGAACCCACAAAATCTTCCTGGATGTTCTTGCCCTTTGCAAAGGGAAGGCTTAAGGAATCGTCCTCGTCCAGGATGTCCACTTTTGCGATGGCGGTAAAGCCGTGATCAATGGCAACCTGCTTGTGCATGGCAGTACTGGCGCGCTTTCCGCCGTATGCAGTATTACTTTCGACAATGGTACCGTTTACGGACCGGACAAGATCTTTAATAAGAAGGGGATCAAGAAAGTGATGGCCTCCGGGTTCACCGGTGCTGATTTTTACAGCCACATTTCCTTTTA
>JAISJS010000238.1 GCA_031261385.1 Treponema sp. | reverse complement strand
GGTCAGGACGACGGATTCAATAACGTTTGTATGCCGTTAAGCGTACCACGCTCCCAGAGCCTTTTTTAACCCGTCATTGAAGAAATACCAGTCGTGGACGCCCGGCCATTCTTCGTAGGTAAAATCAAAGGGCAATTTTTCCATGTCCGCCCTGAACCGGCGGTTTTCGGCGCAGAGGCTGTCTTCTGTGCCGCAGACGGCGTAAATCTTCGGCTTTACCGGCCCGGCCTGAATTTTTTTGACCATTTCCGTGATTTCGGTTTCCGGCTTCGGCCGGAGATCTTCCCCAAAGATGGCGATAAAATCCCGGTATATGGCTTCGGCGCCGGAGCCCCCGTGCTTGAGCCAAGGGGTGGGGTCTTTCCGCAGCCCGTCGAGCTGTTCCTTTGAGTATAAACAGGCCGAAGAAATCGCTCCGCAGAACCCGTACTGTTCCGGCCTGGACAGGGAGCACTTCAACGCGCCGTAACCGCCCATAGAGCAGCCCATCACCGCGGTATCCTCCCGCCGGCCGGAGATGTTGAAAACCTTCCGGCATAGTTCGGGCAGTTCCTCACTGACGTAGGTAAAAAACTTCTGCCCGTACTTCATGTCCGTGTAAAAACTTCTGCCCACCGCGGGCATGACAAACACCGCGTTGTAGTCGTTGGCGAAAACCGGCAGCATGGTCTTGTCCAGCCAGGTATTCTGATCGCCATGAAGGCCGTGGAGCAAATACACGACCCGATAGGGATCGTTTTCCTTGATGGAATCTGGCGTCAAAACATTGATACCCGTGTGCATGGTAAGCACATCGGAAGCTACTTCTCCGCGTAAAATCATGTTACTGCCTCGCTTTCTGTTACCATACACTATATCTTGTAAAGCGGCAAGGCCGGGAGCAGTCTTCCGGCCTTTGGAAGAAATAGAAACACTAGTTTTTACTTAACGAAGCATAGGAATAAACATACGTCGGTTCATTATCCAGGGTAAATGCTGACTGTGCGGCAGGCAGTGTTGCTTCCTCGGGTTCCGGGGACTTATACGCATTTGCCAATCCTACGGAAGTTGCCGTTAAGTCCTTCCAATAAATACCCTGAAAGTGGTTCGTTGGTTCATAAGGACTAATACCTGCATAAGGAGGGTTCGGATCATAACTAGCATAATAATGCACTGGGGTTGTATACTCAATAATTATGACACCGTATGGGGCGGCAAAATTAGGGGAATTCTTAATTGTCCCGGCAAAGCTCATAAGGGGATCCATGCCAGAAGTATACGTAACGGTAGTACCGGTTATTGTATAACCATCACCACCCGTACTGGTCCAAGTACCAATCAAATTGCCCGTATCATCGGGATCGTTCTTACACCCCGCCAGCGACAGCGCCCCCATAACGAGAGCCAGCACGAAAACGAGGATGCTACGCATCCTTTGGGAAACCGCACGCCCTAGAACGCGGGTTTTTCCTACCGAAACATTGTGTGTGAACATGGCTTTACTCCTTACTCAGTGACCGTGGTAATGCTCCCTCTCGCGCAAAAGCGCCCCGTTAAAAATCCCGAACCACATACATACTAATATAGGGCGTGGCCTTGAGGATGATCGCCGCCTTGTTCGTCGTGCAGGCCAATCCCCATGCTTCATTCGTGTTGAACTCCTCAGAGGACCAAAATATCCCAAGCCGGGAACCGGGAACCGGACTATCATATACCCATACATTTTTATATATCTGATCGAGCTCTGCTTTTGTAGGCAAACGCCAGTCCTGGTAACCGCCTCCATCATAGCCTTGAGCGGCGTCTTGGGCTTTATTCCAGGTGTATTCTCCTGAAAGCATAAGACATTCTTTATATTTCGCGTTATTTCTATCAATAGAAAACACCACCCCCCCTCCGGGTCCGTCTTCGCCAATAGTATACATCCCGTAGTTTTTATCCGCCAGCTTTTGTACCAGGAGCGGAATCTGCTGGCGCATTTTATCACAGGCTTCCGCAAGACTCTTCATGGGGATGGAAACGATGGCGAGCGGTTCATTTCTTCTTGCGGGGTTTTCAATTTTAAGGTTTATTTTAAATTGTCCGCCGGGTTTTTCAACGGTACCATAAAAATTCAAATCGGCGTGACGCCATTGAACGGCGTCATAAACCCGCACATTATCTATGCGCATGAGTTCCTTGATACAAAGAGCCCGCACCCTGTCTGCATCATCCTGCGCTATCCCGCCCTTTGATTCAAACGGAAAAACAACGATTACCGGGATATACGGCGCGCCGCTCAAAAAAAACACAACCGCAAGTACCAGTCCAAAAAGAAGTGCCCCCTTGCTTTTCATCATTTTTCTACCCTCCTTGCTTTGACGCTATTTTTGTACCTTTTTTTCAATTTTAGCCCAAGTATCCCGCAGCCCCACGGTCTTGTTGAACACCGGCTTGCCCCCTTCGCCGCCGTCGGGATCGCGCGCAAAGTACCCCAGCCGCTCAAACTGAAAGCGGTCCCCGGCCTTTGCGTCCGCCAAACAGGGCTCCCCGTAGGCGGCGGGCAGCGTCTCAAGGGAATGGGGGCTCAGGTTATCAAGGAAACTGCCCGGAGCGCCGTCGGGCCGGGTGGCCGCAAACTCCATAGGCCGTTCCGCCGCGAAAAGGTAATCGTAGATACGCACCTCAAGGGGGACGGCGTCACCGGCGGACACCCAGTGGATCGTGCTTTTTACCTTGCGGTTATCCGGCGCGTTCCCCCCCTTAGT